>NZ_JBALMS010000005.1:88719-89636 GCF_036962205.1 Bacillus sp. JJ664
GGATTATTCCAAACTCAAGCGGTCAGCTACTTTTTTATAATCTACCTAGTTCATATGCTATAACTACGTATCCTAAAGAAATATATTTTCTCTTTATCCGCATATTTCAGTTCTTCTTCATAACTTTGTCCCTTCTAGCACATATTAACTTATATGATATTTTTGGACATACTCATTCATCATGTCTAAATGTCATGTCCATTAATATGTCCAGGAGGATTTATATGAGCTATTTAATTGCGTTAGTAGGGTTGGTTGTTACGCTAGCTCTTGCATATATTGCTAGTACGAATCGGAAAATCATTAAAATTCGTCCAATTATCATAATGATTGTTTTCCAAATTATTCTAGCTTTCCTATTATTAAAAACAGTCATTGGCATTAAAATTATTCAAGCGATTGCGAAAGTGTTCGATAAATTACTTCTATATGCAGCCGATGGGATTAACTTTGTTTTCGGTGGGGTCGCGAATGAAGGTGCATTTGTTTTCTTCATAAATGTACTATTACCAATTGTTTTCATTTCTGTTTTAATAGGAATTCTACAATATACAAGAATATTACCTTTTATCATGAAAGGTATTGGTTTACTTTTAAGTAAAATAAATGGCATGGGGAAATTGGAATCATATAATGCCATAGCCTCCGCGATTGTCGGACAGTCTGAAGTATTTATTACAGTCAAAAAACAACTTGGTCAATTAGCGCCTCATCGTCTCTATACTTTGTGTGCTTCTGCAATGTCGACTGTTTCAATGTCCATTGTTGGTGCGTATATGACAATGATTGAACCACGTTATGTCGTAACTGCCATTATATTGAACTTATTCGGTGGTTTTATTATTTCTTCAATTATTAATCCTTATGAAGTATCAGATGAGGAGGATATATTGGTAGTTCAAGATGAAGAAAAACAA
>NZ_JBALMS010000005.1:89681-130481 GCF_036962205.1 Bacillus sp. JJ664
TAATTGGATTTGTTGCTCTGATCTCTTTAATTAATAATGTTTTTGATTTAATTTTTGGAATTACATTCCAAGAAATTCTGGGCTATGTTTTTGCACCAATTGCATTCTTAATGGGTATTCCATCATCAGATATGATCAAAGCTGGTGGGGTCATGGCTACCAAATTAGTTACAAATGAGTTCGTTGCAATGGATGCATTATCAAAAGTGGCCAAAAGCTTTTCTGCAAAAACGATTGGAATTATTTCAGTTTTTCTTGTTTCCTTTGCTAATTTTTCTTCAATTGGTATTATTGCGGGAGCAGTTAAAGGATTAAACGAAAAACAAGGTAATACCGTTGCACGATTTGGATTGAAGTTACTTTACGGGGCTACCTTAGTAAGTGTTTTATCAGCGATTATTGTTAGTTTGGTTCTGACATAAGTAAAATAAGTAATTTGATAACAAGCATAAAGGGACATTTCCCTTTATGCTTTTTTTGTTGGAGTTTTATCATTCATTCTCAAAGTCACATTAAAAAGTTTACAACATGGAAACATTCTATGACAAAGTTAGAAACATTTAAATCCTATGATACAAACATAAAGATTTTAGGAGAGTGATGCGGGATCAAGAGTGAATCCTATTGTGAAAATCATGAATGAAAGAATAAATGATGGTCATTTTTAGTTGATTATTTTTTTTGCAGAAATTTGACGTTTTATAATTCTAAAAAAATAAAGGATTTAAATAGATTAAAAGCAAATTTAGTAAGTAATTCCAATTATAAGGAGAGAGACAATGACTAATAAGATCGTATCTGTACTTCTCGGAATGTTTTTATTCCTTTTACCGACTGCTAATGCTACTTCTTTGACTTCCAGTTTTACTGATAATGAGTTCTCTAACTATATAGATAATCTCACAATGAATACAACTGAAGCTGCATATGGACAAACAATTGATATTGGGCTAACAACGAAAAAAAGCTTTGGACATATATCCTTATTCTTTTCAAATGGAACAAAAAAGAATGAGGTATCTTTAGTAAAAACATCTAACAATTACTATTCTGGAAAAATAAATATTACAAGCAATTTTGAAAAAGGAGTTTACCAGCTTACATCTATTAAGCTAGATGAACAAGATTTATCAATTACAGATAAAGATATTAAATATTCAATTGTAGATCTGCCTGCACCAACTATTGAAAAGATGTCAAATAAGTCAACAACGATTAAAGGTGTATTTCTTCCAAATAGCGAGGTTCAGATTTTAAAAAATAATATTCTATTAAAAACTTTACCTACGAATTCTAAGGGCGAATATTCTTATGCCGTAAAACCGATTAAAGCTGGAACGAAAATGACTGTAGTCGGTTTAAGTAATAATATAAAAAGTCAATCTACTACAATCTCAGTCTCTGATTTAATCGCACCATCTGTATCGTCTATTTCTGCTGTTTCTGACCAGTCACAGTATATAACTGGTAAGTCTGAAGCCTACGCAAATGTTAAGGTTTATAACGGAACGAAGCTAATAGGTAAGGGTGTCGTGACTTCATATGGAAAATTTAACGTGAAAATCGTTAAACAAAAAGCAAATGCTGTACTTGAAGTCATTACAATTGATAAAAGTAACAATCAAAGTAAGCCTTTATCAGTTCGCGTAATTGACCGTTCAGCACCATCAGTACCTTCTATTAAATCTGTTAAGGAGAATGCAACGATTATTACAGGGAAAACAGAACCAAAAGCAACTGTTAAGCTTTACATTAATAATGGTTACATCGCAAAAACAACATCAAATAGTATTGGTACGTATTCATTTAGAGTAAGCAAATTAAAAGCTTATGCTAGTATTAAAATTACTTCTCAAGATCTAGCTGGAAATCAAAGTAAGCCTGCTACTATTGAGGTACAAAGCAATCAGCCTATTTCAAATGGCCAGCTAATTATTATTAATACACAATCTAATAAACTATCATATTACAATAAAGGAAAACTTGTTAAAACATTTAGCGTAGCAACTGGTAAATCATCAACTCCTACACCAACTGGTAAATTTAAAATCTTAAACAAAATTAAAAATCGACCTTGGTATAAAGAAAATATTCCTGGTGGCGATCCAAGAAATCCACTTGGGAAGCGTTGGATGGGATTAAGTGTGGGTGATTCTCCAGGAAACTCTTATGGAATCCATGGAAATAATAAGGAAAGCTCAATTGGGAAATCAGTTAGCAATGGTTGTATTCGTATGCACAACAGCGAGATTACATGGCTTTTTGAACAAATTCAAACAGGCACTACTGTTATCATTGCTAAATCTTCCAACTCTAATGGAAAAATCGCTCATTCACATGGCATTTCGATTGCTTCTTAAGTTGAACATAACATCCAGACTGTCCGGGTATGTCTCGGCAGTCTTTTTTTTTATAAAAGATGTATCATACCTTCAGCCTTTACTGCTCTATACCAATCATATTTTCTGATAGCATTCTATTCATTTTTCATTAATAATAATAAGTAAATAGGAAAATTCTAGAAAGGGGTCGGTTTGTTTTGAAAAAATTTCTACCGTTATTGATTCTCGTGTTTGGCATTCTCTATATATTTTTCATACCTTCTGAACCAATTGGTTTAAAAATTTTATTTAAATTAATTCCCATGCTATTAATTTTGTATTTTGCTTTTTCTTTGAAGCCAGTTCAGTCATCGAAATATCGTACGCTCATCATCACTGGATTATTTTTTTGCATGATTGGAGATGGTACATTAATTTGGTTTGTCATTGGTTTAAGTGCCTTTTTAATTGGACATTTATTTTACACTGCGGGTTTTATTTCAAGCTGGAATTACTCAAATAAACGCATGTTATCTATTATCCCTATTGCCATATATGCATTTTTAATGTGTTCTAATATAACGGCAGCACTAATCGATAAAGGTGATCGTGGTTTAATTATTCCTGTGATTGCTTATACCATTGCTATTTCTACGATGGTATTCACTGCTATCATGACTGGTAATAAATGGGCAATATTCGGCAGCGTTTTATTTATTATCTCTGACTCTATTCTTTCGTGGGATCTATTTGTACAAACCGTTCGTTACAGTCATGAATTGATTATGATTACATATTATAGTGCGCAATTTTTAATCGCTAGAAGTATATTATCGTTAAAATCCACGGCATAATATTTTACTTTCAAATACAGAACAAACTAAAATAAAATAGTAAGCTTAATCGTTAAACTAGTAAATGTAAGCGCATTTTTACATATGGAAAAGGAGCTATTCAAATGAAAAATGAATTAATGAATCGTTTAATTAGTTATGCTAAAGTGGATACACAATCAAACGCAAGCAACAATACATGCCCTTCTACACCGGGACAATTAACATTGGGACGTATTCTAGTTGAAGAGTTAAAAGAAATTGGATTAGTTGACGTAACGATGGATGAAAATGGTTATGTAATGGCTACTTTGCCAGCTAACTCTGAAAAAGACATTCCTACTATTGGTTTTTTAGCTCATGTTGATACTGCTACTGACTTTACTGGTAAGAATGTTAATCCACAGATCGTTGAAAATTATGATGGTGAAGATATTGTTTTAAATGATTCACTAAATATCATTCTGTCTCCAAAACAATCTCCTGAGCTTAGCAAGTATAAAGGACATACGTTAATTACAACGGATGGCACAACACTACTTGGCGCAGATAATAAAGCAGGTATTGCTGAAATCATGACAGCAATGGCATATTTAGTACAACATCCAGAAATAAAGCATGGTCGCATTCGAGTTGCCTTTACACCTGATGAAGAGATTGGTAGAGGCCCACATAAATTTGATGTGAAAGCATTTGATGCAAAGTATGCATATACAATGGATGGAGGTCCATTAGGAGAGCTTCAATATGAAAGCTTTAATGCCGCTGGTGCGACTATTACTGTAAAAGGGAAAAGCGTTCACCCGGGCACAGCAAAAGGTAAAATGATTAATTCCACAAAAATTGCCATGGAAATTAATCAATCATTACCAGCAGAAGAAGCGCCAGAATATACAGATGGATACGATGGTTTCTATCATTTAATCTCAATTGAAGGTGATGTTGAGGAAACGAAATTACAATACATTATCCGAGATTTCGATAAAGAAAAGTTTCAACAACGTAAAGAAACATTAAACAATATTGTTAATCGCTTAAGAGGAATTCACGGTGAAAACAGTATCTTAATAGAAATGAACGACCAGTACTACAATATGAGAGAAAAAATCGAACCTGTTAAACACGTAGTCGATATTGCTTATGAAGCGATGAAAAACTTAGATATTACACCTATTGTCGAACCAATTCGTGGAGGTACTGACGGTTCTCAGCTTTCATACATGGGTCTTCCAACTCCTAATATTTTCACTGGCGGAGAAAACTACCATGGAAAGTTTGAATATATCTCAGTCGATAACATGATCAAAGCTACAAATGTCATGATTGAAGTCATTAAATTATATGAGAAAAAAGCTTAAGGTCAATCAAATAAACATGAGAAAAAACGCATTAGTAAGTACTATGCGTTTTTTTTATGTTTGGCTCGGTTAAAAAAAGTTGTTGATTTCCACTCCAGGATGCTCGCTTTCCGTGGGGCGTGCGCTGAGCCTCCTGGGAATAGGTAGGCATGCTAAAACCACGACGTCCTGTCGTAACGCATGCATGACCCACATCATGTGGGCCTCCTGCGGGGTCTCACCTGTCCCGCTACTCCCACAGGAGCCGAGCACCTTCCGTTCCAATCAACTTCTTAATAAATCGATTATTTGACTTAAGATAACTGTTTAAAAACATTTACCTTATAGATTTAAGTCTTTACCTTTTTAATAAATACTACCTTTAAATAGTTTCCTTCTTTAAAGTGCTTATTCGTTTTAAAATCATCTGGAAGTGAGTATTCTTCCATTAATTTATATTGACCACCTAATTCTTTAAAAGCAGTGTCTATAAAGGTTTTAAATTTATTCATCCCAAAAGAACTACAATTTGTTGATGCTACAATGACACCATTATCCTCAGTTATTGTAATTGCCTCTTTTAGAAGATCTTTATAGTCTTTTTCCGCACTGAACGTATGTTTTTTTGATCTAGCAAAGCTTGGCGGGTCTAAGATTACCATATCAAATAAAAGGTTTTTCTTAACTGCATACTTGAAGTAATGGAATACATCTTCAACAATGATATCCTGTGTACTTGGATCGATGTTATTTATATTAAATTGTTCTTTAGTCTTCTGTAAACTTCTATTTGCTAAATCTACACTTGTTGTTTTTTGTGCGCCACCAACCGCAGCAAATACAGAAAAAGCGCCTGTGTATGAAAATGTATTGAGTACCCTTTTTCCATAAGCGTATTTATCACGTATTAACTTACGCACTTCACGCTGATCTAGAAATACACCCACCATCGCTCCATCATTTAAATAGATTGCAAAATGAACACCATTTTCCTTTACGATAATTGGAAATTCGCCCTTTTCTCCCGTAACAAAATCATCTTCTTCAATGTACTGACCTTTTGCGTCAAAACGTTTTTTCTGATAAATCCCTTTAAACTCAACTATTTTTGTTAATGCGTCAATGATGTAGTCTTTAAATTGATAAATGCCTTCGCTATACCAACTAATAACATAATACCCATCATAATAATCAATGATCAATCCTCCTATACCGTCACCTTCACCATTAAATACTCTAAAAGCAGTTGTATCGGGATTATTGTAAAAAGTGCCTCGAGCATCTATAGCTGTTTGAAGCTTATCTTTAAAAAATCTTGGACCGATTTCTTCATTTTGATCAAAGCTAAGTAACCAACCTAAGCCTTTATTTTGCTTACCGTAATAACCTTTTCCAATAAATTGATTACGTTCATCAATTAGCTTAATAACCGTTCCTTCATTCGTTAAATCTTTACTATTCATAATGGATTCTTTCGAAATAAGCGGAAATCCATTTTTATAATCTTTTACAAATTTTTGTTTCACCTTTAATTGAAGTTCATTTTTCATGGTTTCACCAGTCATTCTCATATTTTATCTCAGTATTTCCATAATCATTTTTAATTAAAATAGATAGTGAAAACATTTGATAATCATCGTTTTCCTTAGCCTTTTCATTGCTTTATTAAGCATAGTATACACAATACTTAAAGGCAATTTATTATCTCGTATAAAAGCTCTTGTATATGAATGAATACAAGAGCTTTTAGATTAAATATTTACTAAAATTGCTATGAGACCCAATACTGCAGGAAATCCTTGTACAAATAAAATTTTCTTTGTAACTGTGACAGCTCCGTAAATTGCAGCGATAACAATACAACTTAAAAAGAATAGTGCAATTTGATAACCGATTGTCGTTGAAGGGTATAACACACTCCAAATTAATCCCGCTGCCATAAACCCATTATATAACCCTTGATTAGCTGCCACCTCTTTAGAAGCTTCTGCCTTTTCTTTTGAAATACCGAAAGTTTTTAATGTTTTTGCTTTAGTAAAAGCAAACATTTCTAAATATAGAAAATAAAAATGTAATATAGCAACTAGTAAAATAAGTACAAGACTGATCATATCCATAAGAATTTCCTCCCTTTCATTTAATCACTCTATTTAGGTGATGCCTCTTTAAGTAAATTTAATAGTTTTTCATGAAATTCAAGCAATTTTTTCAAATCATCATTTGATATATCTTCCACAGTCTGCATAATCACATCATATGCATTGTTTTCTACCACTGCTTGTTGCGCTATCTTAGAACCTTTTACAGTTGTTGTTAGTTGAACTTCACGCCTGTCCTCAGTAGACTGTTTTCTTTCAATTAAACCTTGTTGAACCAGCTGTTCTACATTTACACTTACTGTACTTTTTGGAAGTGATAATTGTTCGACAACTGACTTTAAAGTACTTGCTCCATGATATTGAATAACACTCAAAATTTCTAATTGAGGTGCTGTGATATTTAATTTCATTGAAATATTTTTCGTGAAAGGAATAAGTGCATTGTTTACTGAAACGATTGCTTTCATTATTTCTCCGGCTTCTTTTAAAACCTTTTTATTTACCAATAGAACAACTCCCCAGCTGATAAATTAGTTCAATTATGAACAATCCAATATTAAACTATTTTTATTCTCGTGTCTACTAACAAAGAAAAAACCCTATCCATAATGGATAAGGTTCGTAGATTCGATCTAAAAGCTGATTTATATGAAATATCAACATCAAGCTTTAACAGGGCCTTCAAATATTATTTAATTAATTATTCTGTTGAATACGTCTAGCGAAATCGACAAATTTAAACTTATCCGGCCTATGACGAGATTGTCCATATTGTAATAGTGATCCGTCATCTAAATAAACGAATGTATTCACAACTACAACCATATCATAGCCATCTAAATCTAAGTACTTTCGATCGTCATCATTACAAGTTTGTACAACGATTTCTTTTTTAGCAAAGCCAATATTTAATGATAGGGTATTTTCTATATAATCAAAGATTGAGCCTTCACAAATTTCTTTTGAAAGTTTCTCTACGTATTCACCGTTATAGTATTCTTTATCAAGAATAATTTTTTTCCCATCGATTTTTCTAGATCTGATTACTTTCCAGATTGATGTCTCACCATCAATTTGTAATTGTTCTTTGATAAATTTGCTAGGTTTCTTCAATTCTAGCCTTTCAACAATCGTTTCAGCTGTTCTTCCAATTTGCGCTGATAGTTCTTTAAAGCTAATTAGTCCAGTTACTGGAAAATTAAACTTAGCAGTATCTAAAATAAATGAGCCTTTACCTTTAACTTTATTGATATAACCATTTTGTTCGAGCATTTGCAATGATTTTCTAATTGTATCTCTAGATACATCAAATTGTTCCATTAAACATTTTTCAGAAGGTATTTTACTTCCAACTGAATAAATGCCTTTTTCTATCTGCTCAATCAACTTATGGTAGATAGAAATATATTTCGCATTCATATTCATCACCTAGGAAAATTTTATTATAATCTTCCTTATTTCTCAAGAAGGTAACAGATTGACTCGTAAGGACGTAAACGAATTTCATGTAAATCCAAACTAGAATCATCATAATTCGAAATCAAAATGCTTCGTTTATAGTCGGTAATATCAATGTTGTCAGGTAAATTAAATATTGTCTCGTCAGGATAGAAATTATTAATGACGATTAGTTTTTGGTTTTCTAAATTACGTGCATAAGCAAAAATATTTTCATGATCCATCATAAGGGATTCATAATCGCCCTCTGAAATAATGTCATACTGTTTTCGTAATTGAACAAGCTTTTTATAATGATAAAAAACGGAATTCTGATCGCTTAGCGCGTTTTCTACATTTATTTTATTAAAATCTTTACCGGTAGGAATCCACGGTGTTCCAGTTGTAAAACCAGCATGATTTGAGCCATCCCACTGCATTGGTGTACGAGAATTATCTCTTGATTTACTTTGTAGAATATTGATTATGTCTGACTCTAATACGCCTTCAGATTTTAATATCTCATAGTAATTTAAACTTTCTACATCCCTATATTGTTCAATTTGATCGAATTTAGGATTTGGCATACCTATTTCTTCGCCTTGGTAAATATACGGTGTACCTCTTAATAAATGCATCACAGTCGCAAGCATTTTTGCGGATTCTTTATGGTACTCCTGGTCATTTCCAATGCGGGAAACAATTCGTGGTTGATCATGATTGCACCAAAATAATGCATTCCAACCATTACCCTCTTGCATTCCTTTTTGCCATGAATCAAGAATATTTTTTAGTGCCATAAAATCGAATTCCATTACAGACCATTTTTCTCCATCCTTATAATCTATCTTAAGATGGTGGAAGTTAAATACCATTGATAATTCTTTTTCTTCTGGATTTGAGTACTGAATACAGTGTTCAATTGAAGTAGAAGACATTTCTCCAACTGTAATAATATCTTCCGTTTGTCCGAACGTTTCTTTATTTAGTTTCTTTAGATAGTCATGGATTCTTGGCCCGTCTGTATAGAATCTTCTACCATCGCCAATTTCATCATCTTCTAATTGATCTGGCTTTGAAATCAAATTAATAACATCTAAACGAAAGCCTTTGACACCTTTACCGATCCAAAAATTCACAATATCAAATACTTCCTTATGAACTTGGACATTTTCCCAGTTTAAATCTGGTTGTGTCTTATCAAAAAGATGAAGATAATACTCATTCGAACCGTCTAATTTCTCCCATGCAGAACCACCAAACTTTGAGATCCAATTCGTTGGTGCTTCTCCATCTTTACTTTCTTTAAAAATATAATAATCTTTATATTTTTTATTTCCTGCTAGTGCCTTTTGAAACCACTCATGCTCTGATGAAGTATGATTAAATACCATATCTAGCATGATCTCTATGTTTCTTTCTTTTGCAGCCTGTACTAATTCCTCAAAATCGTTCATTGACCCATAAGCAGGATCAATATTGCGATAATCTGCAACGTCATAACCATTATCATTTTGCGGAGATACATAAAATGGGGTAAGCCAAATGTAGTCGACACCTAATTCTTTTAAATAATCTAGTTTTTTTGTAACTCCATTTAAGTCTCCAAAGCCATCTCCATTTGAATCATAAAAAGACTTCGGATAAATTTGGTATACAACACTGTTCTTAAAATCCTTCATTTTGAATAATCTCCTTGATTGTAAACTTTGAAAGGAAGGAAAAATAACTTTTCCTTCCTCTTAAATAATTATGAATTTTTTACTAGCAGTTTTTTCTTGTTAAAGATAATTGTTAAAATAAATGGAATAACAATTGCTACTAACATTGCTACTGCAAACATTCCCATATGTTTAGGTTGAATAGATAGAATACCAGGTAATCCACCTACTCCAATTGAGTTTGCCATAACGCCAGAACCAACTGAAATAATGCCAGCGATTCCAGATCCAATCATTGCTGCTAAGAATGGATATGCATATTTTAAGTTAATACCAAACATTGCGGGTTCTGTTACACCTAAATAACAAGAGATAGCCGCTGGAATTGAAATTTGTTTTTCTTCTTCATTTTTTCTATTTAAATATATAATTGCTAATACTGCAGAACCTTGAGCAATATTTGATAAAGCAATCATTGGCCATAAGTTCGTTCCACCAAGCTCACTCATTAACTGTAAATCAATTGCATTCGTCATATGATGTAAGCCTGTGATTACTAATGGTGCATAGAAGAATCCAAATACTAAAGCAAATAACCAACCAAATGATGATGTTAATCCAGAATAAACTACATGTGAAATTGCAGAACCAACTTTCCAACCAAGTGGTCCTAAAACAACATGAGCAATTAATACTGTTGGTACAAGTGCTAAGAAAGGAACAACGATCATTGAAATGGCACTTGGAACAACTTTTCTAATACTTCTCTCTAAAAATGCTAATGTAAAACCTGCTAAAATAGCTGGAATAACTTGAGCTTGATAACCAATCATGTCAATTTTAACGAAACCAAAGTCCCAGAATGGTGCATCTGCCCCACCGGAAACTGCATAAGCATTTAATAATTGTGGAGAAACAAGTGTAATCCCCAGAACGATCCCTAAAATTTGTGTTGTACCCATTTTCTTTGTAATCGACCATGTGATACCAACAGGTAAGAAGTGGAAGATTGCTTCACCTATTAACCATAAGAATGAATGCACACCAGCCCAAAATTGTGAAGTTTCTACAATCGTTTTTGTTCCATCTTCTAGTAACTTAATATCACCAATAATATTTCGGAATCCTAAAATTAGACCCCCAACAACAATTGCAGGAATTAATGGAGAAAAAATTTCTGATAAATGCGCAAGCACACGTTGTAACCAAGTCATATTTTGTCTTGCTGCAACTTTTGCGTCTTCCTTAGATGATTCATCAACACCAGCTAATGCTACAAAATCATTGTAGAACATTGATACTTCGTTCCCAATAATAACTTGGAATTGCCCTGCCTGTGTAAATGTTCCCTTAACTAATTTAAGTTCTTGTATCTTTTTCTCATCAGCTTTTTTAACATCTTTTAATACAAAACGCATACGAGTTGCACAATGTGTAACTGTTGCGATATTCTCTTTGCCACCGATATGTTGAAGTAATTGTTTTGCATCATCACTATAACGACCCATTTCAATACCCCTCCCCTTATATTTCTCTTTTATCTATACCCTGTACGTACAAGACAAGTATATTCCTGTACGTACAGGAAAGCAAGCGTTTTTTTGAAAACGCTCACAACGACTTCTTTTTTTATCAAACAAGAAGTACATTCAGTTATTAGCGCAAATTTATGTAAATCGCCATAATGCGTCTTTTATATGAGTTTTACTACTATTTATAGTTCCAAAAATATTACTTTCCATTAATAAGTGAGGTTTAAAGTCATAACAAAAATAGCCCGATTCCCCCCCTTTTGCATTTGAGGAACCGAGCTTTATTTTATGAAAAACTTTCTTCTGTATAATAATCAATTACCATACATCCTGCACCTTGTGCAACGATATTGTAAGCTGTAGTTGATTTTACTATTTGAATTGGGCTATTTGGATAGTGTTGCATTCTTGATCTCGCAATATCAGATGCAATATCGAAAAAAAATGGCTTTGGAACTAATGTACCTCCACAAATGACAATATCTGGTCTTAGTAAAAAAATCAGATTAGCCAGGCCGATTCCAAAATAATAAGCTGCATCCTTTAACACTTCTAAACTTAAACGATCTTCTTGTTCTAATGCATCTAAAACTTGGTGCAAGCTTGTATCTTCTATATCTTCCACACATTCTTGAAGATAGGATGGCTCTCCACGTTTAATCCGTTTAATTACCTCTTCACGAATGGCAGGTAAACTGCTATAAGCTTGAAGACATCCATAAGATCCACATGAACAACGCTGTCCATGAACGTCAATGATCATATGACCAAATGCATCGTCCATTTCATTTTTATGACTGAGTAATCTTCCTTGTTGAACAACACCACATCGAATACTCATATCACTTGAAACAAATATAATATTATCCGACTCTTTTCCATACTTTAATCGATATTCAGCTAAAGCAGCTAAATTTGTGCCATTATTAATGAAAACTGGACATTGATTCGTTTTCTCTAAGTAGTTTATGATATTTAAATCTTCCCACCCACCAGCAATAAATGAGTCAGAATTAATGATAGTTCCTTTTTCTGAATCGATTGGATCGAGTAATCCTATTCCAATCCCTAATAATTTCTCTCTACTAATATCCTTTTGAACTAATAATTGATCAACACAGTTCGTTACAAAATTTAGCGTAAATTCTCCAGTACTTCCTTGATCCATCTTTAGTTTCTTTGTCTCTAAAATATTTAAATGTAAATCTAATAATAGAACAGTTGTATATAAATTTGTAATCTCTACGCCAATTATATAGTTTGATGTAGGATTTACTACGTACATTACGGGCTTCCTGCCGCCGCTCGATACACCTAAACCACTATCTATAATCAATCCGGCCTGTACTAATTCGTCTAATAATCTCACACAAGTTGTATGTTTATAACCAGTTAGCTCTGTTAGTGAGCTTACTTTTATTGGTCCTAGTTTTCGAATTAAGCTATATAAAAGCTTTAAACTTTTTAATTTTGGCGAATGTACTCCTACAAATTGCCTTAGCATCGTTTTCCTCCAAAGCTTTTTCATTATCAATATCATACCCGATTTATTCCGCAAGCAACGCTTAGATTCAATTGACTTTTTTTATTTTATAAAATAAGTATAGCTATTTTTGACAATTGATAATAGTATTTTTTCTCATAACAATTTACTTTTTACCAAAATGGAATTTAGTCCATTTACAATTAGGAAAAAATCATTTAGACTTATATTGAAAGAAGTCATCTCTTACATTAAATTTTTATGAATACAAATTATTAACTCATTCAAGGAGGAAATAAAAATGCATAAAACAGAACATATTCTAGAAACAAAAGAATTTATCCTTAACAAAACAAATTACCGCCCAACAGTTGGCTTAATCTTAGGGTCTGGATTAGGAACACTTGCGGATGAAATCGAAAATTCAGTTACAATCCCTTATAGTGAAATACCTCACTTTGCTAAATCTGAAGCTGTAGGACATGCTAATGAATTAGTGATCGGAGAATTAAAAGGACAAGCTGTAGTCGCAATGAAAGGCCGCTTCCATTATTATGAAGGCTTTACATTAGATGAAGTAACGTTCCCAGTGCGTGTTATGAAAGCTCTTGGAGTTGAAAAACTTATTGTTACAAATGCATGTGGAGCAGTTAATACCAGCTTTAATCCTGGCGATTTAATGTTAATTACTGACCATATCAATCTAGTTGGAAACAACCCATTAATTGGGCCAAACAACCCTGAATTAGGTACTCGTTTCCCAGACGTATCAGAAGTTTATAATAAAGAGTTACGTGCGCTTGCATTAAAAGTAGCAGAAAAACAAGACGTTCAATTACAACAAGGTGTTTATGCTTGGTGGAGTGGACCTTCATATGAAACACCTGCTGAAATTCGTATGATTCGTACATTAGGTGCTGATGCTGTTGGGATGTCTACAGTACCAGAAGCAATCGTAGCGGTTCACAGCAGTATGAAAGTACTTGGTATCTCTTGCCTAACTAACATGGCATGCGGCATTCTAGATCAACCTCTAAACCATGAAGAAGTAATCGAAGTTGCAAGCATGGTACGTACTAAGTTTGTTGGACTAGTAAAAGGTATTTTAGAAGAGATTAATTAATAAAAGTGGAAGTAAAGAGGGTCTATACCCTCTTTACTTTTTTAATTCGTAAACGAGGTGTCATTTTGAAAGGAATATTGTATATCATCATTGGTTCTGCGTGTTATGGTGTATTGTCTACATTTGTGAAACTAGCATACAATGATGGTTTTATTGTGAATGATGTTGTCGGGATTCAAATGTTTGTTGGAGCTGTTTTATTGTGGTCTATTGTTCTTATAAATAAGCTAATTAAAAAGAAGTCAACAGCTCAGACATATAAAAAACCTGCTAAAAAAGATATATTATTATTAACTGTATTAGGATCGACGACTGGATTAACAGGAATGTTTTATTATTTGTCTCTTCAATATATCTCAGCCTCGTTCGCTATCGTTTTACTTTTTCAATTTACTTGGATCGGTGTTTTCTTAGAAGCTATACTTAACCGAAAATTTCCCGAGAAAGGAAAGGTAATCTCTCTAATCCCATTAATAATTGGAACTCTTTTTGCAACAAATGTTTTTTCGACAGGTATTCAGCAATTACACTTGCTAGGTTTACTGTTTGGTTTGTTATCTGCAATCTCATATTCTATTTTCGTGCTCTTAAGTGGAAGAGTTGCAGTACAAACTAACCCTGTTACAAAAACTGCTCTTATGATTACGGGCGGTTTTATAATATGTGCCCTTTTTCTCCCTCCTAACTTTTTTAGTGACGGAACATTATTTGTTGAAATCACATTAAAATATGGCCTCATTCTAGGGTTTTTAGGTCCATTCTTTTCTACATTCATGTTTTCAAAAGGGGTGCCATTAACTGGGTCTGGCTTAGCCTCTATTTTAGGAGCAGCAGAACTTCCGACTGCTGTTTTGATGTCAGCACTTGTGTTAAAAGAATCAATCGGTACAGCACAATATATAGGCGTATTCTTAATATTGGCTGGTATTGCCCTTCCAGAATTAGTAAAGAAAAAATCATTACAGACATCTTAAAAGACACTCCTTTGGGAGTGTTTTTTTATTTTTTGTTGAGTAAATCGAAGAAATCATAACCCTGAGTTAAGTAATTTGTAAGTATATTTCTATCATTTTCCCAAATAATATCTTTGTTACAGTCTAACGGAGGTGTTTTAAAATGAAAGTAAGAGACGTTATGTCAAGCAATGTAGAAAGCTGCTCTAACCAAGATTCATTACAAGCAGTTGCAAGCAAAATGGAATCTTTAAATGTAGGTGCAATACCAGTTGTTGAGAATGGTCAAGTAGTCGGTATGATTACGGACCGCGACCTGGCACTTCGAGGTATTGGACAAAATGGAAACGGACATGCTTCTCAAGTTATGTCTAATAACATCGTTACAATTGATGCAGATGCTAATCTTCAAGAAGCTTCTAGCTTAATGGCCCAACACCAAGTTAGAAGACTACCTGTTGTTGAAAACGGAAATCTTGTGGGCATGCTCTCTTTAGGGGACTTGGCCGTTCAAGATCAATCAGATGAAAGTGCTGGAGAAGCTTTATCACAAATTTCTCAAAATGATGTGCAATAAGATAAGTTGAAAAAGCAAAAGGAACCGTAATATATTATCGGTTCCTTTTGACTTCATTATTTATTCATTTGTGCAAGAAAGTCTCCTAGAAGGTCATCCAAATCTTCTTTATCATTTTTATGATTTGTCTGCTCTATCTCCTGCTTACTCTCCCAAGTAAAGTCATCTATATCTATACTATCTATACCTCGAACATCTCTTGTATCATCCAATAGATTATCACTTGGAACTGGCTCCCAGGCTAATTCAGCAGCTGCTATTTCATCATTCTGTTCATACGTATATGCCGCGCCACTATTTAATGAGGTCAGCAATGACACAGTCCTGATTGGATCTGATAATAGTTGATAGACAATACTTCCTAGTAATGCTTCAGACTGTTCATGCTTTAACCAGTCTCTTTGAACCTTATTTAAGCGGTTTGGAAGTGGGATTGTAATAGTCTCTTTTTGAATCGATATTTCTTCGTTCACTCCTCTCAAAGTGAACTCGGCAATTTTACTCGAGAAATTTCGTCTTTCACTTTCCTTTAAGCTTTGTAAATGTTTCAAAATGTGATTAGGTGTATCAGAAGGGATACGAAATGTAATGGGTTGTCCTCTCGTTAATTCTTTTTCCTTCTTCATAAAGTCACCTTACTTTGTCTTTGCCATTTTTTGTTCTTCACTTTGTTTTTCCCTCTGATTTCGTCTTGAAAAATCAGCTATTAGTTTATAATAGGCATTAACCATCATCCAAATACTTTCTTTTTCATCCTCAAAGAAATCAATCTGATAGCCATCGAGGTTATTATTTAACGCGACTAAGTAATCTTTTAAGATAATGGATCCTCCACCAATAAAATAGCAAATTTCTGTTTGAGAGTTCCTTTGCCACATATTTCGTAATTGACGGTATTGTTTTTTCGCCAGTTCTAATAGAATTCTGTCAACGATGTCATGAACGCTTGTCCTACTTCCCTTCACCATAATATGGTTTCGGTCACTTTTCTTCGTTATGATTTCGACAACATCTCTTCTACTATCTAATTCTATGCCATATTTTGACCGTATTTCCTCACGGATCTGCTCAAGAGATTCTGAAACACCTAAGTGAAAACCTTGGGCCTTATCATCATCTACTTTCCTATTTTTTATGACCGCGATATCAGTAGACAATCCTCCGATATCTTGAATGAGGATTCTTTTATCAATTAGTTCTTTATTAATAATATTTAAATGTTGGTCCATCACTAAATTAATATAAGCTGCAAATCCTTCAGGATAGATTTTCACTTCTTCAAACTTAATATTTACTTTTAGTCCTTGATACTTAGGTGTCACTAGAAACTCAACTTGGTGGACCGAGCTTAGTAAACGAGAACGATATGCAACATCCTTCCCTTCCTTCACTTCTCTTAATGGAAGGCCTGTCCCCAATGTATAAGTAGCCTCAATCACTTGATTTGACCTTTTAAAGTTTTGTTTATTCTCCTCTCTAGCAGCATCTAGTGCTAGTGCAGCGAATAACATAATTAAAGTTTGATCTTCTTCTGATTTATTACTCCCAGGATCTAACTCCGTAGCATTATTGCTTTTTGTCGCTAAGTATCCAACACGATAAATAGAATTATTATCTTTTAGAGTCGGTGAATGTACTCGAATATGTATGCCATCGTTTGGATCTTGATTATTCAATTCTTCTACTCCAATTATGGGGCGATCTTCAATATCTCTCGCAACAATATTAGGAATGTTAATTTCATGTTCCATCTTTCCAAATATGCCTTTAAGTGAATCATTACCTACATCAATTGCAGCAATACGAGCGTTTACCAAATAAATCATCCCTTTCATCATGTTGTTTTTTTACTGATAACTAATTTAATTCTGACTAAAAGATTATCTGAGTTTATTTTAAGGGTCAATCATACTCTCTCAACTAACATGAAAATGTAAACTAGACGATTTATTTGTCATCTTGTATACAAAACCGTAAACTCATTTAAATGTGAGTATGTATATAGATTTGTATACTTGTAAACATGTATACGTTTATGTGTACAATCGTTTACATTCTGTATACTTGTTTACAAAAATGTATACAACATAATTTCGTCTAATGAAAAGACCAAACTTCTTTAATGGTTACTTTTCTTTAGGCTGTTTTTGCATCAATTATTGCTATTTAATAACGCCTTAATTGATTACCACTCCGGGTCGCTCTCTTTTTAGGGTGCTAAGCTTGAGCCTGGGGTCCACACGATGTGGATCATGCTTGCGTTGACAGGACGTCGAGGTGTTATCTTATCTAGCTTGCTTGGCTTGCGGGGTCTTTGTCTTCCCATATATCCCACAAGAGTCTCACACCTTCTACTGTAATCAACTTTTGTCTTTATCGTTTCAACCCCCAAAAACAACAAACTTTCGAAATGAGTCTTTAGATATGTCTTGTAATTTTTTACTTTTCTAGAAAAGTTTTTGTTCTTTTCTCTTTAAACTATTATAATAGTAATTACGATTGTACTTTTTACGTACAATTGTTAATAGATAATTTAATACAAATCCATAAGTAAACTACTTATGGTAGAGGTCGCAAACTCCCCTCTACAAAAAAATAAGGCGAAAAACAATATTTGTCGTATTGTTTTTATTTTTGTTATTCGGGATGCCCTCTTCTTTTTAAATACGTAAAGGAGAGAAGAAATATGAAAAATGAAAAAGCAATCGTTGTATTTAGCGGTGGCCAAGATAGTACAACTTGTTTATTTTGGGCAATGCAGCAATTTAAAGAAGTTGAGGCTGTTACCTTCAACTATAACCAACGTCATAAATTAGAGTTAGATGTCGCTGCAGATATTTGTAAGGAATTAAAAATTCCTCACCATATACTTGATATGTCTTTATTAAATCAACTTGCACCAAATGCTTTAACAAGATCAGATATCGATATTACACATGAAGAAGGTGAATTACCTTCGACATTTGTTGATGGTCGTAATCTATTATTTTTGTCTTTTGCGGCTGTTCTTGCAAAACAAAAAGGCGCAAGACACATCATTACAGGTGTTTGTGAGACTGACTTTAGCGGATATCCAGACTGCCGTGATATCTTTGTTAAGTCATTAAATGTAACGCTTAACCTATCAATGGATTATCCATTTGTGATCCATACACCACTTATGTGGATTGATAAAGCTGAGACGTGGAAATTAGCTGATGACTTGAACGCTTTCGAATTCGTTAGAAATAAAACGTTAACTTGTTATAATGGCATCATTTCTGATGGTTGTGGTGAATGCCCTGCATGCGAGCTTCGTAAAGCTGGTTTAGATCGTTATTTAGAAATGAAAGGAGCCTCTAGCCATGTTTGATTTTCGCATAGTAGAGAGACTCCATAAAATAGATGAACATATAAAAAAAGAAGACTTAAAATACCATCATAAACGTGTCCTTGTTAATAAAGAATTTACTTTTGATGCTGCACATCACTTACATTGCTATGAAGGAAAATGTAAGAATTTACACGGTCACACATATAAAGTCATTTTTGGTATTAGTGGTTTTGTCGATGATATTGGATTAGTGATCGATTTTGGTGATATTAAAGAGATTTGGAAAGAAAAAATCGAAATTTATTTAGATCATCGTTACTTAAATGAAATGCTTCCTCCAATGAATACGACTGCTGAAAACATGGTCGTTTGGATCTTTGAGCAAATGGAAAATGCATTAAAAGATGAAACGAATCCAGCACAAGATATTAGAGTAGAGTTTGTTCGTTTATATGAAACGCCTACAAGCTACGCAGAAGCTCGTAGGGAGTGGATGATAAATGAGTAAAATTCCTGTACTTGAAATATTTGGCCCTACTGTACAAGGTGAGGGTATGGCAATTGGACAGAAAACAATGTTTATTCGTACAGCTGGATGTGATTATTCATGTAGCTGGTGCGATTCATCCTTCACTTGGGATGGTAGCGAAAAAGAAAATATTAATTGGATGACTGCAGAGGATGTTTGGAAATCTTTAGTAGAGTTAGGCGGAGATACCTTCTCACATATTACGATTTCAGGTGGTAACCCTGCCCTTCTTCCTTCTCTAGGACCTATTGTCGATTTCTTAAAAGATAAACAGATGACATTGGCTCTTGAGACACAGGGAAGCAAATGGCAAACGTGGTTACCTTTAATAGACGAAGTAACATTATCACCGAAACCACCAAGTAGTGGTATGAATACAGATTTTGATGTGTTAACAAGTATTATTCAACAACTTGAACATCATCCAAAAACTTGCTTAAAAGTAGTTGTTTTTGACGAAAAAGATTTAGCTTTTGCAGAAACTGTTCATCAAAAGTTTCCTCAAATCCCGTTTTTCTTACAAGTTGGAAATAGCTGGTTAAACGCACATAATGAATCATTATTACAACACATGTTAAATCGTTATGAGTGGCTTATAGATGAAACAATGAAATCAAAAGTGTTTAAAAATGTAAAGGTTTTACCTCAATTACATGCATTTGTATGGGGAAATAAGAGAGGAGTTTAACAAAAATGGTAGGAAGATCAAAAGGTACTTTAGAAGACGTATCGTTACTAGGAAGTAATAATACTAAATATTTATTTGAATATGATCCAGGGATTTTAGAAACATTTGACAATACTCACCCTGACCGTGATTATTTCGTTAAGTTTAATTTCCCAGAATTTACTTCACTTTGTCCAAAAACTGGTCAACCTGATTTTGCAACTATTTATATTAGCTATATTCCAGAGCAAAAAATGGTAGAAAGTAAATCATTAAAACTTTATTTCTTTAGCTTCCGTAATCATGGCGATTTCCACGAAGATTGCATGAATATCATTATGGATGACTTAATTAAATTAATGGACCCTCGTTACATCGAAGTTTGGGGCAAATTCACACCTCGTGGTGGAATCTCAATTGACCCTTATTGTAACTATGGTCGTCCTGGCACAAAATATGAAAAAATGGCAGAACATCGTATGATGAACCATGATTTATACCCAGAAAAGATCGATAATCGCTAATTAGATTTATCTCTCTTTATGAATAACTAGCATAATATGAAAGCTCATTTCTTATATAGAAATGAGCTTTTATTGTCTAGAAAACCACTATAAATTCTAACCGTTTATGGCAATCAATTTGGTTTTACTTTACAATTAATGGAAAAGTCGTAAAAAGGGTGGTGAACCTTTTGTTTAAAGTTTTATTAATCGAAGATGACTCGTCTCTTTTTAATGAAATAAAAGATCGATTATCTCAATGGTCTTATGAAGTGTACGGAATATCTGATTTTAGTAAGGTGTTTCAAGAGTTTACTGAAATTAAACCGGATTTGGTCATCATTGATATACAATTACCTAAATATGATGGATTCCACTGGTGTCGAATGATTCGATCCCATTCTAATATTCCAATTATCTTTTTATCTTCTCGGGATCATCCCTCTGATATGGTCATGTCAATGCAATTAGGCGCGGATGATTTTATGCAAAAGCCGTTTCATTTTGATGTTTTAATTGCAAAAATACAAGCGACTCTTAGACGTGTTTATAACTATAACACTGAGAAAGTTGCGTTGAAAACTTGGTGTGGTGCCACTGTTGACTATGAGAAGAATACTGTTTCAAATGAAACAGGGTTAATTGAGCTAACAAAAAATGAGATATTTATTTTAAAACTGTTAATTGAACAAAAGAATAAAATTGTTAGCCGTGAAGACATTATCAATGACTTATGGGACGATAAGCGTTTTATTAGTGATAATACACTTACTGTCAATGTAAACAGATTAAGAAAAAGATTGGATGAAATCAGTTTAGGTCGATTTATTGAAACTAAGGTGGGACAAGGCTATATCGCCCTTGAAGAGGAATATCAATGATTAAGAAATTTCTCTTAGAAAGAATCAGTTGGATTGCTTTATTCGTTTTTCTTCAGCTTTTTTTACTATTTGTCGCTTTTATTGATACAGCTATTCCTTTTACTCCAATTCTTTATATTGTCTTTTTATCAATTATCATTATTTTCTTTTTTTTGGTTTTTCGATACCCGAGGGAAACAAGATTTTATAGAAGTCTTGTAGAACGCGAGGATAATCTTGATTTAACAGGGTTAGCTGAACCTGATAGTCCTTTTGAGCATTTGGTAGAGACAAGTATTACGAATCAAACTGAACAGTTAAAAAAAGTTGCATTACACAATCAAACTACATTAGAGCAAGAAAAGGATGAGCTTTTGTCTTGGATTCATGAAGTAAAAACGCCATTAACTGCAATGCATTTAATGATTGATCGATTACAAGACGAAAAATTAAAAACGCATATAACTTATGAGTGGCTACGTATTCATTTTTTACTAGATCAACAGCTTCATCAAAAGAGAATTCCTTTTATCGAAAACGACTTGTATATAGAAAAAATACAGTTAGAATCTGTCATATTTACTGAGATAAAGACTTTACAATCATGGTGTATTCACAAAGGGATTGGATTTGATATACAACTTGAAGAAACCGAAGTCCTAAGTGATGCAAAATGGCTTTCTTTCATTATTAGACAACTGCTAACTAATGCAGTTAAATACAGTAATGCTTCAGATATTATCATTAGTAGCAAACAACAAAACGATCATACGATTCTTACGGTTAAAGATTTTGGTCGTGGGGTTGATTCAAAAGATTTACCAAGAATTTTTGAGAGAGGTTTTACTTCTACTACTCAACATCAAGACAATGCTGCTACCGGAATGGGCTTATATTTGGCGAAGAAAGCCGCACATTCACTATTAATCCAAATTGATGTAAGTTCGGAATTGGCAAAAGGAACAGAATTCACTTTATCATTTCCAAAACAAAATGAATTTGTAAATATTAAAAGCATGTGACAAAATTGTCACATGCTTTTATTGATTGTTCGCTTAATCAAAGGAAATAACTAAAAAAAACTTCTATACTTAGTTTATTGATATAAAGGAGTGTGGAGATGAATGAGTATTTTAGAAGCTAAAAAAATCCATAAGAGTTACGGAAATAAATTTAATAAACAAGAAGTATTAAAGAGTTTAGATATTTCGATAGAAAAAGGTGAATTCGTAAGTATCATGGGTGCATCTGGATCGGGTAAAACGACTTTACTAAATGTCCTCTCTTCAATTGATAAAATCAACGGCGGAACAATCACGATCGAAGGTACAGAAATTTCTGGTATGAAAGAAAAACAATTAGCAGAATTTCGTAAAAATTATTTAGGGTTTATATTTCAAGAATATAACTTACTTGATACGTTAACAGTCAAAGAAAACATATTATTACCTTTAACGATTACGAAAGCAACTCCAGCCGAAGCTGATCAAAAATTTGAAGCTGTTGCAAAAGAATTAGGCATCTTTGAGTTAAAAGATAAATATCCTAATGAGATTTCTGGCGGACAAAAGCAACGTACTTCCGCTGCTAGAGCATTTATTCATGAGCCAAGTATCATCTTTGCCGACGAACCAACAGGTGCATTAGATTCAAAATCTGCCTCAGATTTACTAAATAAACTAAGTGAACTAAATGAAAAAAGAAAAGCAACAATCGTAATGGTTACCCATGACCCTGTAGCAGCAAGCTATTGTCACAGAGTCATTTTTATAAAAGACGGACAAATTTATACTCAATTACACAAAGGCAATGATACAAGACAAAACTTCTTCAAAGACATCATGAAAACTCAAGGTGTGTTAGGCGGGGTGCAAAATGAGCATTAATCAACTCATATTCCGTAATTTAAAGAAAAACCTTAAAAACTATTACTTATATGTATTTGCATTAATATTTAGTGCAGCTCTATATTTTGCATTTGTTACTTTGCAATATGATCCTTCAATGAATGAAACAAAAGGTTCAATTAAAGGTGCTGCGGCAATAAAATCAGCATCAGTTTTATTAGTAGCAATTGTATCTATATTCCTTCTATATGCTAACAACATTTTTATTAAAAGAAGAAGTAAAGAAATTGGACTATTCCAGTTAATTGGTATGACAAAAAATAGGATTTTTCGAATTTTAACAGTTGAAAATTTCATCCTATATTTTACTTCTTTAATCTTAGGGATTCTTCTAGGTTTTTCAGTTTCAAAATTAATTATTATGATTTTATTTAAAGTTACAGGTATTAATGCGATCGCAACACTTCACTTTTCAGGTCGTGCATTAATTCAAACGGTTATTGTCTTCTTGGTCATCTATTTATTCATTATGTTAATGAATTACACCTTTATTAAAAGACAAACCATCTTATCTTTATTCAGAGTGATTTCTTTAACAGAAGGTAAAGTAAAGAAAATGTCTGTTTTTGAAATTATCATTGGAATTGTGGGGATTATCTCAATCGGCTCTGGCTATTTTATTTCATCGAAACTATTTGGCGGGGACTTTTCTTCAACAATGGAGCTATTTTTAGCAATGATTTTTATATTAGCTTCTGTTATTATCGGTACGTATTTATTCTATAAAGGCTCAGTACGATTTATATTAAATATCATCCGTAAAAGTAAAAATGGTTATTTAACAATCAACAATGTATTATCACTGTCATCAATTATGTTCAGAATGAAATCAAATGCACTATTGTTAACTATCATCACGACTGTGTCTGGATTAGCAATTGGTTTATTATCTTTAAGTTATATTTCTTATTATTCAGCTGAAAAAACAGCCGAAAATAACGTACCTAACAATTTCTCTATTACCAATACAAAAGACGCTGATCAATTTACGGATGCATTATCAAAAAATAATATCAAATTTACTGAAAAGAAGATTGAAGTCATCCAAGTTAGTGCAAATTTAGATAGCATTTTAGAATCCAAGCTTGATGCATCTGCTATGAAAAGTTCAGATGATTTACCGATCCCAGTCATTAGTGAAAACTCGGTTAAAATGAACTTATCTGAAGAGGAAACAGTTTTTACAGGCTACAATGATTTATTGCAACGCTTTATGACGTTAAAAGAAAGTGGTCACATTAAATTTAATACTAAACATGAAGAGATACCACAATCATATATAGGATTAAAGAAAGACTATATTATTTCTAATTATTTTACGAGCGGTGGTTTTCCAACTGCAATCGTTGATGAAAAGGTTTTTAACAAATTAAAAGCAGATATCGATCCATCTATTCAAAGAGATTCGACAATCTATATCGGTATTGATATTAATGATGAAAAAAATCTCGTTAAAGCAAATGAAATCTTTAATCTAAATAATTTAAATGATGGATATTTAAATAGCTCGCGACTAGAAATCAGTAATCAGCAAAAACAAACAATGGGATTAATTATGTTTATCGTTGGGTTTTTAGGTTTAGCATTCTTAATTACTTCTGGGTGTATTTTATACTTTAAACAAATGGACGAAAGTGTTGATGAGAAACCAAATTATACAATTTTAAGAAAGCTTGGATTCTCACGTTCAGACTTAGTTAAAGGAATACGCTCAAAGCAAGTGTTTAACTTTGGCATTCCATTAGTCGTTGGCTTACTTCATAGCTACTTTGCAGTACAATCTGGCTGGTTCCTTTTTGGAACTGAAGTTTGGGCTCCTATGATTATCGTTATGGTTCTTTATACAGTGCTATACTCAATCTTTGGTATCTTGTCTGTGTTTTACTATAAAAAAGTAATTAACGACGCACTATAAATTAAAAAGCTCCAGTCATTTTAATGACCGGAGCTTTTACTTTTCACACTCTTTTTGGCGCTAACTCTATTGCTTGACGAATTGCTTCTTGCAAACTCTTTTCATCAGCGATTCCTTTTCCTGCAATATCAAATGCAGTTCCGTGGTCAACACTAGTACGAATGATCGGCAATCCAACTGTAATATTTACACCTGCATCTAATCCTAGTACTTTTACTGGACCATGACCTTGATCGTGGTACATCGCTACAACGATATCAAAATCTCCACGAACCGTACGGAAAAACAGTGTATCTGCTGGTAGTGGACCTACTACATTAATTCCTTCTAATGCAGCTTTCTCCACTCCAGGAATTACTTTTTCTTCTTCTTCACCATAGCCAAACAAGCCATTTTCTCCTGCATGAGGATTTATACCACATACAGCAATTTTAGGATTTGTATAGCCTGCTTTTTTAAGTGTTTCATCAGCAAGTTTAATGACTTTATAAACTCTCTCTGGGTTAATCATTTTAACGGCATCAATAATTCCGACATGAGTTGTTACATGAATAACCTTTAAATTAGGTGCCGATAGCATCATTGAGAAGTCATTTGTGTTCGTTAATTCTGCTAAAATTTCAGTATGTCCAGGATAAATATGACCACCTTTATGCAATGCCTCTTTATTTAATGGAGCAGTACAAATCGCATCGATTTTCCCGTCATTTGCTAACTCTATTGCTTTTCTTAAAAATTCAAATGCAGCATGCCCCGCCTCTGCTGAAACTTGACCTATTAGCAGATCAGCCGGCACAAGGTTCATATCTAAACAATATACTTTACCTTCTTCATACGTCGCTTCTCCGATATCTTCAATCGTGATAATCTCTAGGTTCGTATTCACAAATTGTTGAGCACGATCTAAAATTTTTGCATCACCAATGACAATTGGTCTGCATTGTTGGTAAACTTCTTTATTGTTTAAGCTCTTTAGTATAATTTCTGGCCCTACTCCTGCGGGATCACCCATTGTAATGCCAACTACTGGTAATGTACTCATTATTGTCCTCCTTTTAATTCTCTCACTGCATTAACTAAGGAAAATTCATTTCCAAAAGCGCCTGCTTTCGTAATCGCGAACAACTCGTGTTCACCTACTAATTTCCCTAATGGAATACCTGCTTCAACTTCCTTCAATAACTCTAAGCCACTTGCTCCAATTTGAAGGCAAACATCCTTTGCGGTATCTCCACCCGTTAATACAAGTCCTGAAACAAAAGAGTAGTTTTTTACAAGCTCACTTGCAATTTCACCTAACCCTTTTGAAATACGGTTACTAACTTCAGAAGATGTTAAACCTAACTGCTTTCCAGCATTAGCTGTATTTTGACGATTTTCAGTACTTGAATCTACATATAATACCGCATTATATCCTTTTTCATATGTCGATACGAGCTGGTTGATATATTGATTCTTTTGTTTCTCCCATTGGTCATCAGTTTCAAACATTTCTAAAGGATTAACCTCGACAGCTTTCATATCATCCATCTCTATTAATCTCTTTACTTGTTGTCTCGTCACACTTGAGAGACTACCTGATACCGCTAAAATATTCTTGTTGCTAATAGCAACCTGTTTTGAACGATCATTTGATTTGGTAAGCCCTAGTTCATTCGGTAAGAATTCAGCTAAACCTGCGGAACCTATCCAAATGACTTGCTTCGTAATTTGAGAAATATTGTTAGCTATTTGTTGAAGATGATTATCCGTCGTTACATCAAATACTAACCACTTAATACCTGCTTCTTGCCATTTTTGCAACTCAGCTTTCCATTCACTTAAATCTGTACCTAATTCAGCAGTATTTACAAGCCCAACAGTTACACCTGTCTGGTTTTCAATCAATTTACAAATAGAAGACTCAGTGACAGGACATTTTGGATCTCTTGAAATTTCTGTTTCTGAAAGAGGCTTCCCGTTTAAATAATGAACTCCCTTTTCAGTTGTTCTTCCTATACGTGGAAATGCTGGTGCAATTATACAAAAATCGTATTCAAAAACATCGGTTACTGCTTTAATTTCAACACCAAGATTTCCTCTTAAAGTTGAATCAACTTTTTTAAAAATATGCGTATATAGATTGTCTTTTAAAAAGATTGAAGCCTTCCGAACAGCCTCATATGCTTCATTCTTACTTATTGCGCGACTATCTGTATCAATGATAATGGCATCGCTTGTAACATGTTCGGGTGCTAATACATTTAAATCTAAGATGACAGATGAACGTAATCCTTGTTTTACTAGCTGTACACCACTATCATTTGCTCCTGTTAAATCATCTGCAATCATTCCGACTTTATTCATGATGTACCCTGTCCTTTCTTCCTCTCGATACTAAACTAGAAGTTAGTATTTATTCGACCGTATTTCCTTTTACTCCAATTCGTTTTGCATACCATGCAACTACAATCGGAACTAAAATAGATGTTACGATAACAGAAGAAGCAACTAGAGCTGTAGCAGATGGAACAAATGGTGCATACACTGCGTTTGCCGAAGCAACAGCCGCCGGTACACCTACTGCATTACCCGCTGTTGAAGCAGCCGATAATCCTGCAATACCATTTCCACCAATTAATTTATCTACTATTAATAAAGCAGTACCTGTAACTGCTACTACGGCTACCCCCAGTAAAACTCCTAAGATACCTGCTTTCCAAACGTTTTGTAAACTCATGCCAGCACCTAATGCGAATGCAAAGAATGGCACTAAAACTGGCACTGCTTTACTTAAATAATCTCTCATATCTTTATCTAGGTTTCCTAGAACCATACCAACGATTAGCGGAATAATTGCGCCTACTAATGTTTGCCAAGGAAATGCTGCAAGCCCTGCAACCCCTAGTGTAACCATCGTTAAGAATGGTCCAGATTCTAAACTCATAATTGAGTAAGCTCCAACATCTTCTTTTTTACCGAATTGACCCATTAAGGCCATATATAATCCACCGTTTGTATCATTCATTGAAGCAACTACCGCTAGAACTGATAAGCCTAAAAAGAATCCGCTTTCAACCATACCGTCGCCAAATACTTTTGCACCAATAAATCCTACTAATGCTGCCATACCTACTTTAGTTGCAAGTAAAGATCCACCTTTTTTCATAATATAAGGAGTTGCTTTGAAATCAATTGTTGATCCCATACATACATAAAACACTGCCAGGATTGGTAATGCCCCCGTCATTAACGCTCCTGTAAATGATCCAAATGTCACTCCTGCAGTTGGAAAAAGTGTATTAATAATAGCACCTAATAATAATGGAACAATCATCATTCCACCTGGAATACGGTCCAGTGTTGCTTTGATTTTCATAAAAATAATCCCCCTTGTATGTGTTTTAATTTGAAACATTAAATTTTAAAAGCGTTTACAATTTTGATTATACTTCTTGAAAATTCTAAATACAACACTGGTATCGTTTAAATACGAAACAGTTATTGCATTTTCCTCCAAAGTGTTGCTCTACTAATGCCTAATCTTTTAGCAGCCTTTGATTGGTTCATTCCTTCATCTTTTAATACTTCCTCTAATATTTGCCTTTCGATTTCTACCCACGTTTTACTTAAATCGATTCTTTGAGCAGAAGAACTGACTTCCGTAAAGCTATATCTTTCCCAAACAAGATCCCATTCTGCTATCCCAATATAATGTCCTTTTGCCAGTGCTAGTAATTCGCTAATTATATTTTCTAATTCCTTTAAATTACCTGGCCAATTGTACTCCATTAGTCGATTTAGAACTTCTTCTCTCATTCCTACAAACTGTTTACCGTATATTGAATTATGATTTGCAATTAATACTCTTGCGATCTCCTCTATATCCTCGGTTCGATCACGAAGAGGTGGAATAACTAGTTGATATTCCCCAAGTAAGTGAAGTAATTCCTGATGTATATTTGGGTCTTTCAATAGATGTTTGAATGTACTCTTAGAAGAACTAATTACTCTCAAGTTAGTTCCTTTTCGAAGTTCATTTGCCAATCGTTCCTGCAATTGAATTGAAAGATTTTCGATATACTCTAGATATAAAGTGTCATTAGATGGAATCTGAAGTAGACCTACCTTTGAATCAGTTCCAAATAGTTCTGCTGCTAATTTTGATTCAATAATTGAGTGACAAGTTACATGATAAAATCTCCCTCTATTACGGGAGCTAGCTGAATGAATGGCTTCTGCAAATACTGCTTTACCTGTCCCAACTTCACCTGATAACCATACATGATTATCTGTTTTTGCGTAGGCAATAGCCCGTTTAATTGTTTTCGTAATTTCATAACTTGACCCAATAATTTGAGCGAACGAAGCAATTTGTGCAGGCATCTGAACCATATCTAACTCCGACATATATGGTGTTTTATTAGGTTCAATATAAATGAAAACATCCTCACCGTAGGGCACAGTTTTAAGATTGTATGATTTTTTCTGAATCAGTACATGTTCAAAATGAATTTTATCTGAATGAATCCCAGTAACTTTCAGTAAAAATGCTAAGTCCTGTGGCAATATCGTTATTTCGCCAAATAACTGCTGACATGTGTCATTTACATAAAGAACTTTCCCCTTTGGATCACATACTAATGTTCCAGTCGGGAAGTTCTGAAGTATATGCTGGAAAAAAGAAGCTTTTTGATGACTCTTTAAATAAATATCATGTACAGATTTCACTTCCGATAACATATCCTGTATCGATTCAACACCTGATGTAATAAGGATTCCATGAAGTCCCATTTCTTGGGCTGTTTTAACTGTTACCACATCACCAAGAACGATTTGGGCTCCCTCCTTGACTGCCTTTTCAAGCTTTACTCTAACTTCCGCTTCATGGTTAATCGAGTAAATTGGAATTTCAAAATCTAATAAACTAGAAACTGTTAGAGCACCTTGACAAATATTAGGGAAACCGATAATAGCCAACTTACTATTTGAATCCTTTATTAATGTTAAAACTCTTAAAATGTCATATCCCGAAACAGGTATATCTACGACAGGAATTGAAACATGTTTCCTAATAAAAGAGGCCGTACCACCTCGACTAATAATGACATCATAGTTCTGTTCTTGAGCACTTAATACAATTGGGAGTGCAGCTTCTAAATCTGCAACTTCCACATCTATTTCAAATCTATTATCTTCACCAACAACTTGTAATAGAAGATCACGAAGTCCAGGGTAAGGCGCAATCCCTTTCACTTTAATTTTCATTTATGCTTCCTCCAAAAGTGTTTCTATTTGAAACAGTATGTGGAAATTATACAATAGTCGCTATAAATTAACAAAATAACAGATAGGATTTGGCTAAAATTGAACCATTTCTATTTTAAGGTGATACCTCTCTACAAAAAAATTAATTTTACCGATACATTAAATCTATGTGCAGCTTTATAATAGTTTTATGAAGAATGGAAATGATGCGGTCCAATACGAGGTGGTTACTGATGAACAAAACAATAGTGGAAAAACTAAACTTGCAAAAATATAAAAAGATAGCTGTATTACAATTACCAAGTGGTGCAAATTATTTCGAGCAATTAACAAATTATGACACAAGCTTAGTGGAAGAAACTTATGACTTAATTTTTGCATTTGTGTTTGATATGGATTCTTTGAAAGCACTCGTAACAAAAGTTATTGAACAGAATTACTTACATAAAACTAGCTATTTATATTGTGCCTATCCTAAAAAAGGTAACAAAGTATATCCAACATATATTCATCGAGATGATTTATTTGGAGGCCTGGGTGCAGATGAAGATGGGTTTATAGGGACGAGTAATATGAAATTTGCCCGTATGGTAGGATTAGATGAAACTTTTACTGTCGTAGGTTTTAAAGAAGATTCTCGTAGTAAAGTCCAGGCTTCTTCTAAAGCAAGCCAGTGTGTAGATGATTATATTGAAATGATCCCTTTCATTGAAAAGGATCTAGAAGCAAGACCAGATTTATTAACGTTTTTCCAATCTCTTACCCCAGGTTATCAGAAAGATTGGGCTAGATATGTTTATAGTGCAAAACAAGAAAGCACTAAATCCAAAAGACGTGAAGAAATGAGAATGATTTTAGGATTTGGTTTTAAAAGTGTGGATTTGTATAAACGTAATAAATAAAAAAATGAATAACAAATGTATTAGTTTTAGAAGAAATATAAAGGGTGTCTCTTGGTCAACATCATCAACCAAAGAGACACCCTCTATTTTATTGCAGCTCCCTTTAAAGAGAGGAAGAACGTCTATTTTGTACCACCTGTACAATTCACATTAATCTTAATCTATTGGATTTTTACTTTTAATATTTAATGTTACTAATTGATGCAATTTTTGTAGTTCCTTTTCTTCAAAGAAAGGTTGTGCTTTATTTATAGCAGCTAGTGTACTTTCAATTAAAAATTTACGTGGAATTTTTGTATGGTTACATTCATTATGAATAAATTCCAGTAACTCTTGATATTTTGCCTGCTCCTCACATTGAGTAAGCTTCTTTTTCATTTTGCAGATACACTCATTTAACTCCTGTTGAATAGTCACACTTGTTTTACAAGCAGGAACCCAATTTTTTAGTAATTCAGGCTTAATTAATTGCTCCCCAGCCAATGAAACCTCTTCAACGATTTTCACAAGTCGTTCTACACTATATTTCACTACTTGATGAACACTTAAATCTAATTCATCAGCCAAATCAGTGTACTTTATATTGTGATGTAAAATCCCAATAAACATAATGGCACAATCCAATAAATATGGCTCTTTGCTTTCACCAAAAATATCTAAAAATCGAGCGTACAACCAGTTCAGCATTTTAAAATTACCTTGTTTGATAAAATGCTTTACATCTATATCGTTAATAAAGATTACTTCTTCGAAAAGAGTAAATAATTTATTATTTCTATTTGTCTGCAAGATTAATTCCATTTGTTTAATGAAAATATTTATATTTGAAGGCTCTTGACCAATAAGCAACTGATTTCGTTCTTGTTCAAGCTTTGAGTAAATCATCTGAAAAAGAGCGACTAATAAATCACTTTTGGAAGAAAAATAGTTATAAAAAGTTCCTTTTGAGATACCGCTATATTCTAAAATGTCTTGTATTGACGTTGCTTGATATCCTTTTTCAATAAATAATTCATGGGCTATTTTTATGACACGCTGCTTTCTATCGTTCATTTAATCACCTTTAATTCCCAATAAATTTCTGTTTAAAACACATAGTACATTATTTTATCAAATTAAACTAGTAGAAACATTAGAGATTTTTAATTGAAACATTTGTAACAATGGTATATCATATAAACTTATATGGAAATACAGTTCAAAAAAATATACTAAAGGTATAAAGGAGGGGAATTCATGGTACAGTCCATGGAAAAACGTCCACCATACGGGATTATTACAATCTTGATGATTGGGGCTTTTATTGCATTCTTAAATAATACTTTACTTAATATCGCATTACCTTCAATTATGAAGGATTTAGATGTAGAGCCTTCTACAGTTCAATGGTTATCTACTGGCTATATGTTAGTTAATGGTATCTTAATACCAACTACAGCATTTTTAATCCAAAAATACTCAGTTAGACATTTATTCATTGCGGCAATGCTTTTATTTAATATAGGTACACTTACGGCAGGGTTTGCGCATATTTTCCCTCTATTATTAGCGGGACGTATGATTCAAGCTTCAGGATCAGCAATTTTAATGCCTTTGTTAATGAACGTTATGTTAACAAGTTTCCCTATCGAAAAAAGAGGAACGGCAATGGGATTCTTTGGACTTGTTATGATGGGTGCTCCAGCAATTGGACCAACATTATCGGGTTGGTTAATTGAGCATTACGATTGGAGAATGTTATTCCATTTCGTTACACCTATTGCTCTAATCATCCTAATTATTGGCTTTTTCTTACTAAAAGATAAAAAAGAAAAAGTAATTAGTAGCTTAGATCTTTTATCTGTATTGCTATCAAGTTTAGGTTTCGGTGGATTACTGTATGGATTTAGCTCGGCTGGAAGTAAAGGCTGGGATAGCCCGTATGTATATGTAACACTGATCGTCGGAGCAATTTCATTAGTTTTATTTATCGTTCGACAATTAAAACTTGATAAACCAATGCTAAACTTTAAAATTTATCGCTATCCAATGTTTGCTTTGTCTTCAGCGATTTCGATTGTTGTTACAATGGCAATGTTCTCTGCAATGATGCTTTTACCAATTTACACTCAAACACTTCGTGGAATTAAGCCATTTGATGCTGGTTTAATGCTTCTACCAGGTGCGCTTTTAATGGCAATTATGTCACCAATCACAGGTAAATTATTTGATAAAATTGGTGGGAGAATACTTGCTGTCATTGGTTTAGCGATTATGACAGTAACAACTTACTTCTTAAGCAAACTAACTTTGGATACAACATATACAAACTTAATCATCTTATACTCATTACGTATGTTTGGTATGTCTATGGTAATGATGCCTGTTTCAACAAATGGATTAAATCAATTACCAAAACAATTTTATCCGCATGGTACTGCAATGAATAATACACTTCAGCAAGTATCAGGTGCGATTGGTACTGCGTTATTAATTACAATCATGTCTAACCGTACAGAATCATATGCTAAGGATTTAGCAGCGGATGCAATGAAAAATGTAACAACTAAACCTTCACCTGAAATGTTAGCTCAAATTAAACAAGAAATTACAGCGAAAGCAATGTTAGAAGGAATTAACTTCTCATTCTATGTAACAGTATTTGTCGCGCTTGTGGCATTGGTCCTTGCGTTCTTTATTAAGCGAGCAACACCAGCTGAAGAAGTAGTAGAACAACCAAATACAACATTAAATAAAAAACTAGCTGAAAACTAAAAAGAAAAAAGTTCAACCTTTATATGGTTGAACTTTTTTGATTCTTTTACGTAAGTAGCCTGTCATGACTTTTCAAAATTAAATCGCAGTCCAACCACCATCAACTTTGATTGTTTCTCCTGTTACAAAATTGGCTAGATTAGATGCTAAATATCTTTTTAAACTTTTCGTCTTCAAACATTTTAGATATTAATTCAGTTTCTATAAATGTCGGTGCAACAGCATTCACATTTATATTATGAGCAGCCCTTTTCATTCCAATTTCATCAACATTCCATTTTGATATACTGTCTGCAGCACCGCTATCTTCCATTACCTTTCCGAAAATAGCTCCAGTTAAAAACATGAGATACCAGGAGGTTATAAATCCTGCAAATCCATTCATATAATTCGTCACAAATTTAGCTGTACCTTCCTCAGCAAGTTGGGGAAGCAGCGGAAGACCACTTAAGATTGAAACAAATACTGCAGAAAGAGGTGCTACTATAAGCAGATTCATGTCTTTCATCGTTGAATAGATTAGCAAACCTAATCCACCAAACAAACCAATAAATCCAAGAATCATTTCATCACTTCTCCCCACCGTTTCCATATCTTCGTACGCGTAATAATGCTTGCTCTGCATGACCTGTGAAGTTTTCAATCATGCATAGTCGTGCAGCATATTCTCCAATGTAAGCAGTCGCTTCAGGGCTCACTTTTTGATAAGTTACTGTTTTAATAAATTTCCCTACCCAAAGCCCACCTGTGTAACGAGCAGCGCCTTTTGTTGGAAGTGTATGGTTTGTTCCAATTACTTTATCTCCATAAGCAACATTTGTTTCTGGACCTAAAAATAAACAACCATAATTCGTCATATTTTCCAAGAAATAATTTGGATCCTCTGTTAATACCTCAACATGTTCAAAAGCAAGTTTATCTGCTTCGATTACAGCCTCTTCAATGCTATCAACTAATAAAATTTGCCCATAATCTCTCCATGAAACGCTCGCTACATCGGCAGTTGGCAGTGTTTTAAGTTGTCTTTCAATTTCTGCGAGTGTTTCATGTGCAATTCTTTCAGAAGTCGTAATTAATGCGCAAGGAGAAGTTGGACCATGCTCACCTTGACCAAGAAGATCAGTTGCAATGATCTCACCATCTGAAGTTTCATCGGCAATTACTAAAGTTTCTGTTGGACCTGCAAATAAATCAATTCCTACACGACCATATAATTGACGTTTAGCTTCTGCAACAAATGCATTACCTGGACCTACGATCATATCAACTGCATCAATCGTTTCAGTACCAATTGCCATAGCTGCCATAGCCTGAATTCCACCTAATAAATAGATTTCATCTGCACCTGCCAAATACATTGCTGCAATTGTCGCATTCGGAATTTCTCCATTTATTGGTGGTGTGCATGCAATCACTCGCTTCACACCTGCAACCTTTGCTGTTAGTACGCTCATATGTGCAGACGCCACCATTGGGTAACGCCCACCTGGAATATAACAACCAACACTATTAACAGGAATATTTTTATGTCCTAAAATAACACCTGGAATATTTTCAACCTCAACTTCATGAAGTGATGCCAATTGTGCCTCAGCAAATTCACGAATATTTTTTTGTGCAAATTTTATATCTTCAATTACTTCTTTTGGTACTTCAGAGATGATCTCTTCAATTTGTTTACTCGATAAACGGAAGTATTCTGGTGACCAGTTATCAAATTTAATCGAAAACTCACGAACTGCTTCATCACCACGAGTTTCAATCTCTTTAACTGCTTCCGCTACTATTTTTGAAACTTCCAAATCATTTTTAGATACTTCCTCTTTCGATTTACCAGCTTTAATTACCTTTACCATTATAAATACCCCCTTTACCCTTTTCTGCATACGTATTCATTTTTCGATAAAAGAAAACGCATTCATTTTTTTGAATACGTATGCAAAAACTATATGTAGAGAATATTCTAAAAATAACAAAAAGTCAACACTTTATGTTGTACTTCTTTCAATTAATTGCCCTTCAATTTCTATATTTCCAGCAATGCCAGAATAATTATCAATTTCTTCCATCACATAATTTACGGTTTCTTCAACCATCTTAGAAATTGGTTGTTCCCACGTTGTTAAATTATAAATTGGCCAATTCGCCATAGCTATATTATCAAATCCAACTACTTTCGTTGCTAAAGGAACTTCAATAGAATGTTTACGGAGCGCGTCTAATACACCCATTGCCATGATATCGTTCGCTACGAAAAATGCTGACGGAATCTCGCCTTTTTGTACAATACTCTTTGCTGTTTGATATCCACCTTCATAAGAATAATCAGATTCATAAATTTTATATTCTACTTGGTGCTTATCTAGTGTTTCAGTAAAACCTTGTTCACGATCCCTACTCGTTGATGTGTTTCGATCACCTGAAATATACACCATATTTGAGCAGCCTTTTTGTTGTAAAAAATTAGCTATTTGGCGACTAGCATCTAAATTATTTGTACAAACAGACAGGAAATCATTTTTTTCTGCTTTTCGATTAAATAAAACTAGTGGAATTTTATTTTTCTTAATATCATTTGTCACAGTTAAAGAAAGCATTGCATCTGTAATAATAATACCGGCAACATTATAGTTTAATAGCATATCAATATCTTCTTTTTGAATTTCTTCATTGTTCGTTTGAACAAATAGAATGCTATAACCTAGCTTTTTAAAAGCTGTCGTAAACTCTTTTAATACCTGTGGATAGAAAGGATTTTCTACACCCTTCATGACAAGACCAATAATTCTAGTTTTTTTTGTGATTAAACTACGTGCAAATTCATTTGGATTATATCCTAATTCTTCTGCTGCAGATAACACCTTATTACGCGTCTTCTCAGAAACAGGTGTCCCGCCAAAAAACACTCTTGAAACAGAAGACTGTGAAACACCTGCAAGTTTAGCAACATCTTTTGCATTAACCCCATTTATCATGATTCATAACCAACCTTATCTTAAATTACGTATAATAATTAATTATACTATCATTTAGGGCTAAAAAAATAGAGTGTTCTGACTACTTATTTGCTTACTTCCTCTTCCTTTAGTAAAGTAAACTTATTTATGTAAAATAGTTTCATTACGTATGATGTGGGGTGAATAAATGAAGATTGGGATAATTGGATTAGGCGATATTTCTAAAAAAGCTTACTTACCTGTTCTATCAGAAAGAGAAGATCTAGAGTTGGTGCTTTGTACTAGAAATACGGAAACGTTAAATCAATTAGCAAAAAAATACCGAATATGGGAAACAGCCGAGACTGTTGAAGAGTTGGTAACAAAAAATATCGATGCTGCATTTGTCAGCACCGCTACAGAGGCTCATTTTGAGATAGCTCAAACGCTACTTAATAACGGAATTCATGTATACATAGATAAACCTATTTCAATGAATTTTGAGGAAACAGCACAAATCGTCGAGCTTTCAAAAAAAGCAGGTAAAATTGCAATGGTTGGTTTTAACCGAAGATTCATTCCTAGAGTCAAAGAGCTCAAGGAACATGGAAAACCGAGCTTAATGATTATGCAAAAAAATAGATATGCATCCCCTGACTATACTAGAAGATTTATTGTAGAGGATTTTATTCATGTCGTGGATACACTTAGATATTTGATGGATACACCAGTGAATGATATAAAAGTTGAGTATCTAAAAAATGACGAAAAGCTTGATCATATCGTACTTCAATTAATAGGAGAACAGTGTACTGCGATCGGAATTATGAATAGGAATAGCGGCGTAACAGAAGAAACAATTGAGTATATGGTCAATCAGCATAAGTTTGTATTAAACAGCCTTGTGGAAACAACACATTATCACCAAGATGAAGTTAATATAACGAAATTTGGCGACTGGGAGCCTACCCTATATAAGCGTGGATTTCACCAAATAGTTGACCATTTTATTGACTGTATAAGACAGAATAAAACACCTAATCCTTCAATTGATGATTCATTGATTACGCATGAGATATGTGAAAAAATTGTTGAGTATATTGAAAATCGTAATTAAGTTTTAGATGATATAAAAGATCGATGATTTTAATTATAGGATGCTTTCTGTGGGGCTATAGATGGTGAGTCAACGTTCGCGCAATTGCGCCTGTGGGGTCTAACTTTTCACGCCCCACAAGAATTTCAATCAAATCATTTCTATGTTTACTATTTAAATAGTAAAACGATATCCTGCACCCCAAACTGTTTCAATATATTGTGGATTCGCGGGAGTTAATTCGATTTTCCCACGAATCTTTCGAATGTGTACTGTAACAGTAGAGATATCTCCCGCTAAGTCGAATCCCCAAATCAGTTCAAACAGTTCTTCCTTACTAAATACCCGATTAGGATGCTTTGCAAGAAATGTTAATAGCTCAAACTCTTTTGCAGTTAGATTTACTTCCTTATTATTAACATAGACTCTCCGTGATGCTCCCTCTATTATTAACCCTCTAATTCGAATTTCTTTTTTTTCAACTGGCTTGTTGCCGCTCAATCTTTCATAACGTGCTAGATGTGCCTTTGCCCTCGCTACAAGTTCACTCGGACTAAAGGGCTTAATGATATAATCGTCAGCGCCAAGGCCCAGACCTCTAATCTTATCGATGTCTTCTTTTTTAGCTGAGACGATTAATATAGGAATTTCTTTTACAGCGCGGACTTGACGACAAATCTCAAATCCATCTACGTGAGGTAACATTAAATCTAAAATGATTAAATCGTAATCAATCGAAAGAGCTTGGTTAAGCCCTTCCTTTCCTGATGCGACCAATTCTACGTTAAATCCATTGATTACAAGATAGTCTCTTTGAAGTTCGCCGATACTTGGATCGTCCTCAATTATTAATATCTTTTTCAATTAACTTCCCTCACTTTTTTTGGCATATTGAAGTGTGAAAAATATACTCGTTCCTTTACATAATTCACTTTCTACCCAAATATCCCCACCATGTTCATGAATGATTTGTTTAGAAATAGCTAAACCAAGTCCACTTCCACCAGTTAAAGCATTTCTAGCATTATCTGCTCGATAGAATCGATCAAATATATGAGGTATAGAAGTAGGTTCTATTCCATTACCATTATCCCTTATTTCAATCTTAATAAATTCATTAGTATTTTCTATTGAGAACTCTATTATTTTCTCATGACTTTTCATATGTTTAATCGAATTTTGAATGATATTAACGAATACTCTCTTTAATTTCTCCCTATCTGCAATAACCAATTCGTGGTTGTTTTCATTTGTATGATAGCGTACTTCGATACCCTGTTCTTCAAATTCCCAGCTTAGTTCCTCAATAAAATAGTTAATGTAGCGTACCATATCTATTTCTTCAAAATTAAACTGTATCTTCTTTAAATCTAATTTTGAAAATAGAAATAAATCATCAATTAAAGCATCCATATCAGTTGCCCTATTATAAATTGTTGAAAGATAACTATCCATTTTTTGAGGAGAATCAGCGACTCCATCTTTGATGCCTTCTACATATCCTTTAATAGCTGTGATTGGTGTTCTTAAATCATGGGATATATTTGAAATAAGTTCTTTTCGATTTTCCTCATATTTTAACTGTAGATCTATTGATTCCTTTAGTTTCTGACGCATTTCTTCATAAGCTACACTTAGTTGTCCAATCTCATCATTTGATTTTGCTGTCACTTTGAAATTTAGGTTTCCATCTCTAATTTTTTGTGTAGCGAGCTTTAAAGCAGACAAGGGTGTTACGATACTTCTCGTTACCAAGAAGTTTAATATGCCATTCGTTACAATTAATAATATAAGTAATATACCAATTAAGATTGGAAATAAATTCTTCGATAAAGCCACGTATGGACTAACTTTCTTTATCACAAAAATGCTACCTAAATCTTTATCATTAAAATAAAAATCAAATTTCACATAAGAAAAATAATACTTACCGTAACTAATTGTATCTCTAATATGAATATTAGATGGCTCAAATTTTGGAAGATTTTTCACACTATGGATCGATTTTAATTTATCTGTTTTATAAACAAATGAATTTCCCTTTCGAATAATAAGGGCTGACGGTACGTCCTTTAACTGTTCGTCATATCCTTTTAAAGTATCTTCATCTAAGAGCTGTTCAGGTTGTTTCAAAGCTAAATATTTCAAATCTAAAAATACGCTTTCCTCCTGAGCCGTTATAGGTTTATGTGAATAATGATTTGCAAATAAGTGTTTGATACTACCCATATCTCCTGTTATAGCTAAAATCATTAGTAACCCCGATATAATAAATAGTCCAATTGTTACGACTAACATAGCTGTATAAGATAATAACATTCTCAAACGGATTGACATGCAATCACTCCTAAATAAATAAAACTTAAAAAGAAAGGTTGTCCTTAAATAAATGACAACTATTATTAAAGCCTAATTTCATTTAACAACAAAGGAAACACTTGTTACGTTACTGCCTTTCAGATGACACTTTATAATTAATTCCAGGCTTTACGATTTCCCTTCAGGCAATCGAAATTTTTGGGTATGCCCTTGAACTACTGCTTGCACAAATGACACGTAGTTTACAGTCATTTTCCCCTCTATTTCAAAGATAATTGTAACACTTCGGTCTCTTAATGAGAAAACAACCTAGTATTAAAATTCATTAGCAATGTTCTTATGATTTACTTCAAAAGTTATTCTACCACTACCTGATCGATATGCACCAAGTCTATTTATTTGCTTCTTTTACTTCCGCGCTTCCTTTATTCTATGCTTCAACTTTATTAATCTCTGTACTAGTTAAATTTCTCCTATAGTTTATATTATTTAAATC
>NZ_JBALMS010000006.1:0-402 GCF_036962205.1 Bacillus sp. JJ664
AGCTCAATTTGCAATGAAACATTATTCATATCAAATGGTTCAGGATATAAACCCATTTCCTAACTGTTAAAAAATAAAGATATTCTGTATAGAGCAAATAATAGAAATTTAACGGGATCCCGTCAATAGTACGATAATGTATTAGAAAAAAATTAGAAGACCAAATCGCTTTAGGATATGGTCAGTTTTTTATTGGTTAAAAATGGATAATAGAAAAGAGTGAATAATGGTATCGCCGTTTAAAGACTTAGATTTACTAATTGTTTTGGAGAAAGTGAGATAGGGATCATCAAAAAGTAGAAGATTTTCGCTATTTAAGAGTATAACTTTTTAGAAATTCAAGATTTTTAAAAGGTTTTCAAAGAGTCCTCATAAAAACACACTTTGATTGGAACGGAAGGT
>NZ_JBALMS010000006.1:481-7519 GCF_036962205.1 Bacillus sp. JJ664
GTGGGCCCAGGAGGCTCAGCGCCCGCCCCATGGAAAGCGAGCATCCTGGAGTGGAAATCAACGCATTTTCTTTTTTCGTTAATGTAAAGTAGAAGGGGCGTCTCTTAGACAAATAGTCTTATGAGACAGCCCCTATTTTAAAATGCTAATTATATAGTTATATAATTTTTTTACTAATTGCAGTAAGTTTAATTTTTGATCTAATCCAAGTTAAGTTTTAATATTTTTATAGTCTTTAAACCAGTCTGTAAATTTAATTAATCCTTCCTCGATAGAAGTTTGAGGGCGATATTTTATGTCATTGACTAGTTGTTCAATATCAGCATATGTTTCAAGAACTTCTCCGGGGTTCATTGGCAATAACTTTAAAATTGCTTTTTTGCCTAATTGCACTTCAATTAACTGAATAAAGTAGTCTAATTTTACAGGTTTATGATTGCCGATATTATAAATTTTATAAAACGAATCAGATTCCTTCGGTGGACCATTATTTATAATCCGCATGACTGATTCTACAACATCATCAATATACGTAAAATCTCTTTTCATATTTCCATAATTATACACTTCGATCGGCTGTTGATTGATGATGGCATTAGAGAATTTAAACAGTGCCATATCGGGTCTCCCCCATGGGCCGTATACTGTGAAGAAGCGTAGTCCAGTAGTAGGAAGTTTAAATGTATGACTGTAAGTATATGCCATTAATTCATTCGCTTTTTTTGTAGCAGCATATAAACTGATTGGATGGTCTACTCGGTCATAAATTGATGAGGGAATGTGTTTATTATTTCCATAAACTGAACTTGATGATGCATAGATCAGGTGACTGATTTTGTGGTGTTTACAGCATTCTAGAATATTTGCAAACCCAACGAGATTCGATTGAATATAAGACTCGGGATTTTCGATGCTATATCGAATACCTGCTTGTGCTGCTAAATTGATAACAATCTCAAATTGATATTGTTCAAATAGACTTTCTACTAATTCTTTATTGTCTATTGAACCTTTTACAAAATGAAACTTTTGGTATTTCTTTAGCATATTTAATCTATCATATTTTAATGTTACATCGTAATAATCATTTATATTATCGATACCTATTACTTGGCAACCTTCCTCTAATAAGCGACGAGATAGATGAAATCCTATGAAACCTGCACAACCAGTAATAAAAATGAGTCTATTAATATTCTGTATGATTTGAATTACCTCCTTACCTAATAACCGATAACATATCATATGTAGTTTAAAGGACGAGGTTCTACCGCTTGGAAAAATATGCAAATAACTATGAAACCACATTTTAGGCTGTGAAATTTTTTGATAAAAAGGATTTAGCCCTCACAACACTTGTACTAATTCATATTATTACATTAGGTCTATACTGGCTTAAAGCTCAAAAGAAAAATGAGTAAAAAACATTTCACCTTTGAAATGTTCATTTTTTAGTGGGCTTTAATTAAGTAGGAGGGAGATTTTGGAAAATTTAATAATTGAACCATGGGATGTCGATGAACTAACTCATGAGTTTTACGTACCTGAGTATATAGAAGCGATTGGCGTTGAAGTTTTAAAGGAATATGATCTTCAAGTTAGCAGCATGCAAGTTGTGACGACAAAACCAGATAAAGGTGGAGCAATTTGGAAGATAGAAACAAATGCTGGTCCAAAAAGTTTTAAGCTTTTACACAGAAGACCAACTAGAAGTATGTTTAGTTTAGGTGCTCAGAAGTATTTGGTTGAAGTACAAGAGGCTAGAGTTCCAGCTATCATTAGAACAAAAAATGGTGAAGAATATGTAGAAGCAGGTGGGAAATTATGGTTTGTGGCAGAGTGGATTGAAACGTTAGCTCCAGTGTCAAAAGATTTAGTTGGGGCAAAACAGCTATGCTACGCATTAGGGGAATTCCATCGTTTAAGCAAAGGCTACGTTCCACCTAGTCAAGCTGAAGTAGCGTCAAGATTACACAAATGGCCAAAAAGTTATGAAAAAATATATTCAAAAATGAATTGGTTCCGAACTGTAGCATTAGCTTATGAAGAAATGCCAGCAAGTCAGGCGTTATTAAATGTAGTTGATATGTTTCAGGAACAAGCAGCAAAAAGTATTGAAGATCTAAATCAATCTCAATATTTTGAGATGGTAAATGAAGGTAATGCAAATTGGGGATTAGTTCATCAGGATTATGGTTGGTCAAATGGTCAAATGGGACCAAATGGCATGTGGATCATCGACCTTGATGGAGTAGCATATGACTTACCTATTCGTGATTTAAGAAAGTTAATATCTGGAACAATGTCGGATTTATTTGGATGGGATGCTACTTGGGTTCGAGAAATGATTCAGTCCTATCATGAAGCGAATCCTATTTCTCCAGAGTTATATGAGGTATTAATGATTGATTTCTCATTACCAAATGAATTTTATAAAAATATTAAAGAAGTTCTATATGAACCAGAACTATTCTTAACTGAAACAACAATTCAATTAATTCAATCGATTGTTGATCTGGAGCAGTCAAAATGGGCTACTTTAACTGAAATAAGAAATGACTGGAGTGATCAATCATGAAGATATTAATGGTTTGTACTGAGAATCTTCCGGTACCTCCAGTTTTAGGTGGAGCGATTCAAACCTATATTTCAGGAAGTTTACCTTATTTAAGTAAAAGTCATGATATAACAATTATGGGAATAAATGACCCAACACTACCAGATGAGGAAATAATTGATGGAGTGAAATATATTCGTGTTCCTGGAAAAGTACTTGAATTGTATCGTGAAGGTGTCGTTGAATATATAAATTCAAATCAATTCGATTTAATTCACATTTTTAACAGACCTCGATTGGTTTTGCCAATTCGAAAAGTTGCTCCTAATGCAAAAATAACTTTGAGTATGCATAACGATATGTTTAATCTTGGTAAAATCGATCCAGAAGAAGCTAAGTTGGTAATTGAAGAAGTTTCCAATATTGTAACTGTCAGTGACTATGTAGGGAATGTAATTCGCGAACTTTATCCTGAGGCTTCTAATAAGATTAGAACAATTTATTCAGGAGTAGATTCTGATAGATTTTTACCTGGAAATAATTCGAAAATGAGTGAAATTAGAGATTCGCTTAGACGAGAATATGGTTTAGAGAATAAAACAGTCATTTTATTTGCGGGCAGACTTTCTGAAAATAAAGGAGTAGACCGTTTAATTAGAGCTTTACCACAGCTATCGAAAACATTTAAAGATTTAGCATTGGTCATAGTAGGGAGTAATTGGTTTAGCCAAAATAATGTAACAGATTATGTAGCATATATTAGAGCCATCTCAAAAAAACAGGAAGTTCCAGTCGTTACAACAGGATTCGTGTCACCATTTGAAATGCAAAACTGGTTTGCTGTAGCTGATATATTTGTTTGTACTTCTCTTTGGCAAGAACCACTAGCTAGAGTTCATTATGAAGCAATGGCAGCAGGACTTCCTATTGTAACAACAGCAAGAGGTGGTAACCCAGAAGTTATTATACCTGGTGAAAATGGATTAATTGTTGAAAATCCAGAAGACCCTAGTGAATTTGCAGCAAAGATTACAGAGATTTTATCGAATAAATCATTAATGAGAAGCATGAGTAACAGAGGAAGAGAACTAGCAATTTCTAAATATACCTGGAGTCGAGTAGGAAATGAGATTTTAGAAGTATGGAATCAATCACAATTTGCTTCTGCTGTTACTTCGGAGCAATTAGAACAATATGAATCTAAACTAGTCTTTAAAACAGCAGCTCCTGTACAAACGAACAAAAACATTCCTACTGTATCTGAGGAAACACAAGTTAACGAGAACGAAACGAAAGAAATCCAGATTGAAAAAGAACTAGAAATAGTAGCGAAACAGCCGATCTTGGAAAAAGTCATAGAAACAGTGGGGAAACAGCCTATCCAGGAAAGAGTAATAGAAACAATTGGAAAACAGCCTATCCAGGAAAGAGTAATAAAAACGGTTACAATGCAATCTTTCGAGGAAAAAATCTTAGAAGCATTAGTAAAGCAATCTATTCGTGGCAATATGAAACTAGGGAAGCAGACTGTTCAAATCCGAGATGTAACAAATGTTAATCCTATAACCTTAAGAAAAATCAGAAGCATAACAGATCGAGTGAATGCAAATACGAACGCGGTTGTAGAAGTGAAAGATGTTAATACAATGAAAGAAACTAAAAATGAACTAAATAAACCAATTAACCAGCAAACAGGTCTAAGAAAGATTTCGAGTGTTACGGAACAGTATAATAAGAAGTTTATTTCTTAGAAAATATAAAGAGCTTGTATTCTTACATGCTCTTTTTTGCATGTTTTAAATATATTTCATACTATTTTTATTATGGTCGATCATGCCATTTTATGATAATAGGAAGAATGTACATATAGTAAATAAATAGTAGAATGACTATTACGGCCATTGGCCAGCTTTTTTTGAGCATAAATATCACCTCATTACCTTTAGTATGCAAATTTTTTTATATAATTATTCAATTCATCTCATTATAAGATGGACAATTAACAAGTAATTTTTATAGTGTAAAGGCAAATAACCTACTAAATTTATTTCATAGTAGGCAATTGAAATAGTAGGTTATTTATCCATATATGAGAAACGTCTACTAGGTATATATTGAACTTTCATTATTAATAGGCTTATATGGTGTCCGAAACTCCAAATTTACATATACAGTATTATTGAACAAAGATTTGGAGGCAACCATAGATGAAAATCCGAAAGGCTATTATTCCCGCCGCCGGTCTCGGGACTCGTTTTTTGCCGGCAACGAAGGCACAGCCGAAGGAGATGCTACCAATAGTTGATAAACCAACTATTCAATATATTGTTGAAGAAGCAGTCGCATCAGGTATTGAAGAAATCATCATTATTAGTGGTAGAGGAAAAAGATCCATTGAGGATCATTTTGATAAGTCTTATGAGCTAGAAGAAGCTCTACTACGTAAAAACCAATTAGAAGAATTAAAGGAAATTCAAAAAATATCAAACATTGTCAAAATCTTTTATGTCCGTCAGAAGGAGCCAAAAGGTTTAGGAGATGCAATATTATGTGCAAGAAGCTTCATAGGTGATGAACCATTTGCAGTATTGTTAGGTGATGACATTGTGTTGTCATCAACCCCATGCCTAAAACAAATAATAAATGTATTTGAAAAGCATAATAGTTCGGTAATTGCTGTTCAAGATGTAGCTGATGAAGATGTTAGTAAGTATGGCATTATTAAACCAAAAAATATAGAGAATGATGATGATTTGTTTGAAATTGACTATTTAGTGGAAAAACCGAAAAAAGAGAATGCGCCATCAAATTATGCGATTATGGGTCGATATATTCTAACTCCGGAAATTTTTGAAATATTATCGAGACTTCCTGTTGGACAAGGATGCGAATTGCAGCTAACGGATGCCATCAATGAACTGAATAAAGAACAAAAGGTCTTGGCATATAACTTTGAGGGAAGACGCTATGACATTGGTAATAAGATTGGATTTATTATGGCAACGATTGATTTTGCAATTCATAGAGATGAAATAAAAGATGAAGTCATTGCATTCTTAAAAGACATAATTGAAAAAGAATACCTCCTTAATAGGGGGAATGAATAAGATGAAAATTGCTATTTTAGGTACGGGTTATGTAGGTTTGACGACTGGTATTTGTTTGTCTGAAATCGGCCATTATGTTACATGTATCGATATAAACGAGCAGAAAATAAAGAATCTTCAGGCTGGAATCTCACCGATTTACGAACCAGGACTTGACGAACTACTTGTTAAAAATGGTTTAGAAGAAAGATTATTTTTTACATCGTCATTTAGCGAAGGTTTGGAGTCAGCAGAGATTATCATAATAGCTGTTGGAACACCACAAAGAAATGATGGTGCAGCAGATCTATCATATCTTGAAGGTGCGGCCGTTCATATTGGAACACATATTCAACCAAATACAGTTGTTGTGATTAAAAGTACAGTTCCAGTTGGGACGAATGAATATATAAAAGATTTAATTCAAAAACACTGTCCAAAAGAGTTATCGTTTGAAATTGTTTCTAATCCTGAATTTTTAAGACAAGGTTCTGCTATTAAAGATACAATGAAAGCCGATCGCATCGTAATAGGAAGTGAAAACGAACAAGCTAGAGAGAAAATAAAAGAGATGTACAAACCGTTAAATGTGCCGTTTATTTTGACCAATACACGAAGTGCAGAAATGATTAAATATGCTTCTAATGCCTTCTTAGCAAGTAAAATCAGCTATATTAATGAAATTTCTAACTTATGTGAAGCAGTTGGAGCAAATGTAGAAGATGTTGCAAAAGGAATGGGTAAAGATTTTCGAATTGGTGAAGCATTTTTACATGCAGGGATTGGATATGGTGGATCGTGTTTTCCAAAGGATGTAAAAGCATTACTTTATTCAGCCAAGTTAAATGGTGTAAACTTTGGATTTTTAAATGAGGTTATTGCAATAAATGATCATCAACATGAGTTGCTTGTGGAGAAAGCCTTAAAACGGTTTGGATCATTAGACGGGAAGAAAATCGCTTTATTAGGTTTATCGTTTAAACCCGAAACGGATGATATGAGAGAGGCTCCTTCCATTAAAATATCGCGTGCTTTACTGACATTAGGTGCAAAAGTCAGTGCTTATGATCCAGTTGCAATTGAAAATGCAAAAAATATATTAGGTGAAACGATAGAATATGCATCATCTGTTAAGGAAGCGGTAAATAACGTAGATGCAGTGTTCATTGTTACCGAATGGAATGAATTCAAAGAATTAGATATAAAGAGTTTAACAGAGAGCATGAGAAATCCGATTATTTTTGATGGTAGAAATTGTATTTTAGAATCTAAGTTAAGAGACTGTGGAACAGTAGAATACTATCCTATTGGAAAACCATCGATTTTGATAAACGTAATGTAAATCAATAAGACCTAAAAAAACTAAAACGGTTCTCAATCAGTCTGAATCTCTTG
>NZ_JBALMS010000006.1:7593-20051 GCF_036962205.1 Bacillus sp. JJ664
ATTTTATGGTGTGTTTTTAATGGGACGATATATATTTTTTAAGAACTTTTTCAAAAGTAGTGGAAGAATTTTTTTTCGACGGTTGACGAGTCTACCAACAATCGCTTTTTTTTCTTCTTTTGAAACCATCCAATCTTCAGGAATACATTCAACAATTTCTTCTAATAAAAGGACGGGAAAAGTTTGAATAATATTTAAATGTTTTTTAAACTCTTTCTCATCTTCAATAAAGCTTGCCATTAATTGGTGTGTAGCACTCTTCATAATTTTCTGAGGCAAATTTTCGAGTTCCGGAATTAACCAACTATATGAACCAAAAACCTCGGCATGATCAATAATCCATACATGATAGTTATTCAAGTTTTCCTCATGCAAAAGAATATTTTTTCGTGTGCGGTCATCATTATAAAGCCAGTAATCAAATAATATGATTCCTGCAAGACTTCTAGCATTTACGATATGTTGAATAGTTGAAGCTTGATGGCCATCTTTGCAGTTCGGTACATATAAAGAAGCAAATTGATACTGAGAATTATTGATGACTTCATCCGTTATATCAGGAATATTGGATGAAAATACAGCTGGAATTTGGACGATTTGAGCGAATGGAATAGGCAAATCTAAATATCTAGCTATGCAATATGCGATCCATTCATTGGGTAATGCTTTTTCGAAACCTGTGTGAAAGTATTTAACAACATAATCTCTTCCATCACTAAAAGTAATTAAATATGAATTTGATTTACCTTCCAGTTTTTTGACAAAGGAGACTGGCTCAATCATCGTACTTCACCTCATCCTCTTTTTGCCCAATTTGCAAAAGGTATTGAAGATAAATATCGGCAACTTTTTCAATCGCAAAATGTCGATCTACGTGCCTTGTTGCTGCTTTGGACATTTTTTCGTGATGAACCGGATTATCTAAAACAGAATAAATTTTCTTCACAGCGTCTTTGACATCATGGCCACGGTACAATTTTCCAGTTTTTCCGTTCATCACAAGTTCCGATATTGGCATAATGTTTGAAGCGACAACTGGAACACCACATGCCATGGATTCTATGAATGTATTTCCAAATGATTCAGATTTAGTTGTAGCCAATGAACATCCTCCAGATTGAAGCACTTTTGCATAAACATGTGGCATTTGTTGATAGGGAATTACTGGGAACCATTTAATGATATCAGTCAGATTCTCTTCCTTCCATGTCATGGCAAATTCCTCTCTTTGTACACTTTGTGCGCCACCAATCAACCATATTTCAATATCAGAGCGTTCACTTTTAATTGTTTTCGCTATTTCTACAAGCATAGGCCAATTTTTGCGCTTATCAACTCGACCAATCCAACAAACCACTTTTTTACTTTTAGGTAAAAGCGGTTGGTTTTCAAAATCTATTTCATTTTCCGCTAATGGACGAAAAAAAGATGTATCGACGCCATTGTAGATGACATTGATTGGGATGTTATCAGTTAAGATAGAAACTAATCTTTTTTGATAATTAGAAGGAACAATAAGGGAAACAGGTTCTATCGTTCTAAACTTTTTTAAATGAGGCTGTAGTTTAATCAATTCTGGTGTTCGAGCTTCAACGATAACAGGACCTTTATAATTTGCTTTTCGTATCCATTTATAAGCGGCCCCAGTATCTACAACAATGATTGCATCATAGGCATTGTTTTTTATAATATTAATAACTTTATTTTCATCTTTCGTTAAATAAACAGTAGCGACATCTTCCATAATGTGAAGTCCACCGTGGTCGGTTGTATAAAGAAATTCGGTTTCAATTCCATATTTTTTAAAATATATTGCCCGGTTTCTCCAACCAGCATTAACTCCTCCAACTGTTAAAAGGCGCCAGATTACAAGGACTTTCAAATTTTTCCCTCCTCATTTAACTGGTTTATTGATCTATGACTGAACAGTACCAGTATTCGATTCTGTTTTTGACTGTTTTCAAACTATATTTTTGTTAACCATTTTGTGGTAGAGCTTATCTCTACCCACTGTTGGCTATTAAAATGTATAGAAGTCCTAATTTATTTAATTCAATTTTTATTAATTTGTAAGGGCATGTGACTAAAAAAATGAAATTTAATCAACGAATGTACTATGTTTCTATCATTCAATAATCCGATGATGGATAAAGATGAGGTTGGTAAATAGTTTGAAAATTAAAAATGTATTTGTTTTATGTATTAATTATGATAATGTATAAATAATAAATGAAGGATATGCTTCAAAAAATAAAACGAATGAAGTTAAAACTTCAGTGATTGGAAGGATTATGATCATGGATCAAATTTCATTTAAGTTGTTAGTGAAAGAAAAATTTTCTCAGCTTTCACCCGGACAAAAGAAAGTGGCTAATTATATGATCGAGCACTTGGAAGAAAGTGCTTTTAAAACAGCTTATCAAATTGGTAAAGAGGCAGATGTTAGTGAAACAACTGTTATTAGGCTTTCTTATGCGCTAGCGTTTGAAGGGTTTAGTGATATGCAAATCAATATTCAAAAGCAATTTCTTCAAATGAATAAATCAGATATAGCAAATGGGGAAATGAAGAAAGAGGAACAACACAACGAAGATACATTTACAAAAGTAATCGAAAATGAAGTAAATATTTTAAGAAATTTATTGGAACCATCAAATGTACAAGAAGTATGGAAAGCTGTTGATGCATTAATGAATGCTGATCAAATATTAATTGTTGGTCATCGAATTTCGCATGTTGCTGCATATTGGTTTTCTAGCACATTAAGCTCATTAAGAGAAAATGTATATTTATGTACGCCAGCAGGAGACTTTTATGAAAAATTTAGTAATTTAACGAAACAATCCGTTGTTGTTGCATTTTCTTTTCCGCGATATGCAAAAGATACCCTCACAATATGTGAATGTACCAAAGAGCATAATATTCAACTGATTTCGGTTACTGATCGATTATTGTCTCCAATCGGGCGAATTGCTGATATTGTACTAACCACTGAAGAAAACGTTGAGAGTGGCACAAATTCAATTGCTTCAGTCATCAGTTTATTAGATTTAGTCATTGCAGGAATTTATAAAAAAGATCGAAAAAAAGTTCAATCATATCAACAGAAATTAGAAAAGCTTTATTCAAATTATGAGGTATTTATTGAATAGAGCGTTTTATGAAGGAGAAGGAGGCTATTAAAATATGAATCCAATTAAATATATTGATCTACATAAAAACGTTATTCTAAAAACATATCATGATTTACATACGCTAGCCGAACCAAGTTGGGGGGAAGAAAAAACCTCTAAATATATTAGAAATAGATTAGTAGAAGCGGGTTTCCATGTTAAGACTTTTGAAGCTCATTATGGGTTGATTGCTGAACTAAAAGGCGAATTAGAAACAGTCATTGCAGTTAGAGCAGATATGGATGCTTTAGTACAAGAAGTAGAGGGAGTTGTTAGAGCTAATCATTCCTGTGGACACGATGCACATAGCACAATGGTACTTTACACAGCACTTGCACTCGCATCAAGTGGTATAAAGCCAAAACATACGATTCGCTTTATATTTCAGCCTGCCGAAGAAAAAGGCGAGGGTGCACTTCAAATGATGGAAGATGGGGCTTTAGAAAATGTCATATCATTATTTGGTATTCATGTTCGTCCAAAGTCGGAGGTTCCATTTTCTTATGCATCACCAGTCATTATACATGGGTCTGCTGAAACAATAAGAGGCATATTTAAAGGTCGTCAAGCACATGCCTCTCGTCCACAAGATGGAATCAATGCAATTGAAATGGCCACTTTACTAGTCATGAAATTAAAGGCAATAAAAATTGATACTGACACACCTTATTCAATCAAAATGACGCAGCTTCAAACTGAAAATGAAGCATCAAATGTCATACCTGAAACTGCTACATTTACGCTTGATGTACGAGCGCAAACAAATGAAGTGATGGAATTATTAAACGAAACTGTTACTTATATTTTTAGCGAAATCATGGATGAGACTAAGGGGACAATGACTTGGTCAATGGAAGAATTTGTACCAGCGGCCGTTTTACATGAAGCTGCAACGGAGATTGTCGCAAGAGCGATTGCCGATATTCTTGGCGCTAAAAATGTAGTTCCTAAGTGTATCACTAATGGTGGTGAGGATTTCCACTTTTATACAAACAGATATCCTAACATTGCTGCAACAATGATTGGATTAGGATGTGATCTCAATTATGGTCTACATCATCCACAAATGAACTTTAATTTAGATGCACTTCATTATGGGACCAAAATATTAGTTCAATCAGTTTTATTAGCATTAGAAGAAAATACGATTTCAATCTAAAAAAGAGGTGTAATGATGCAAAATGGAACAAATATTTCTCAAACGAGCTTGAAAACAAACACTGCCCCAAATCATTTAGATCGTAAATTAAAAACGAGACATCTTTCTATGATCGCGATTGGAGGAACAATTGGTACAGGATTATTTTTGGCAAGTGGATCGATTATTCATACAGCTGGACCTGGTGGCGCGTTAGCAGCTTATTTAATTGCTGGAATAATGGTTTACTTTCTGATGACAAGCTTAGGAGAAATGGCAGCATTCATTCCGATTACTGGTTCATTTAGTACGTATACATCAAGATTCGTTGATCCAGCTTTAGGCTTTGCGGTTGGATGGAACTATTGGTATAACAATGCAATAGTTGTTGCGCTTGAACTAGCCGCGTCTGCCATTATTATGAAGTATTGGTTTCCATCAGTCCCTGGAATCGTATGGAGTATGATATTCCTGCTACTAATTTTTGGTTTAAATATTTTAACTGTAAAAGGGTACGGGGAATCAGAATTTTGGTTTGCGATTATTAAGGTTGTTACGATTATTATCTTTATTGCTGTAGGAATTCTTATGATATTTGGCATTATGAAAGGACATACTTCAGGATTTGATTACTTTACTAATGGTGAGGCTCCATTTAAAGGAGGATTTTTATCAATCATTAGTGTGTTTATGGTCGTTGGATTTGCTTTCCAAGGAACAGAATTAGTTGGGATTGCTGCCGGTGAAAGTGAAAATCCGAGAAAAAATATACCTAAGGCAATCAAACAAATTTTTTGGCGTTTACTTTTATTTTATGTCCTTGCGATTTTTGTCATTGGATGCCTTATTAGCTACAATGACCCACAATTACTAAGCTCAGATATAGAAGATATTGCGGTTAGTCCTTTTACACTAGTATTTAAAAATGCTGGAATTGCAATGGCTGCTTCAGTCATGAATGCTGTTATTTTAACGTCTGTATTGTCAGCTGGAAATTCCGCATTGTATGGTGCATCAAGAGTAGTTTGGGTTCTAGCAAAGGAAGGAAAAGCACCTGCATTTCTAAAAAAAGTAAATGCTAATGGCATCCCTACTAATGCAATCTATTTATCTACAATCATTGGGATGGCTGCTTTTCTTACTTCACTTTTTGGAGAAGGTACAGTATACACATGGCTATTGAATGCTGCTGGATTATCAGGATTTCTTTCTTGGTTAGGAATTTCAATTACACATTATCGTTTCCGAAAAGCTTACATAGCACAAGGAAGAAAATTAAGTGATTTACCATATGTATCAAAATGGTATCCATTTGGACCAATCGTAGCAACAATTCTTTGTGTCATCGCAATACTTGGTCAAAACTATACTGCGTTCACTGGTGCACAAATTGATTGGTATGGTATTTTAGTTTCTTATATAGGCTTACCATTGTTTATATTAGCTTATATAGGTTATAAAATCTTGAAAAAAACAAAAATGGTTCCTTTAAAACAAGCAGACTTTAGTCAAGAATAATAAAAAAGGGGGATTTTTCATGACCAAGACAAATCAGATTACCATTCGTTCCCTACAATTAATTGAAGAACTTGAAGAAGTTAGAAAACTAGAATCCTCAATTTGGGGAGAGAATGATTCAATTCCAACACATCAAACGTTAACTGCAGTAAAGAATGGCGGACTTGTATTAGGAGCCTACGATGATCAGAAACTAGTTGGATTTCAGTATAGCTTTCCTGGATTCAATGGAAATTCGCTTTATCTATGTTCACATATGTTGGGGATCGATAAGGCATATCGAAGTAAAGGGATAGGTAATCTTCTTAAAATTGCACAGCGCGAAGAAGCACTTAAACTTGGTTATTCCCTTATCACATGGACTTATGATCCGTTAGAAAGTGTGAATGGTTATTTAAATATTGCTAAGCTTGGTGGGACTTGTAGTCATTATGTTGAGAATTGTTACGGAGAAATGGATGATTTACTGAATAATGGTATTCCATCAGACCGTTTCCTTGTAGAATGGCATATCAGCAATGATACAAATAATGGTAAACAATTAGATGATATTGAATTACATCAGGTGATACTTGAGTCAATTATACAGTGGGACAAAAACGAAGAAGGATTTCCAGTGCCTAGTAAACAATTAGCGAAGATTGAGAATGAGCTTACATTTGTTGCCATTCCGAAAGATTTTCGATCAATAAGAGAGCATAATCTTCAACTTGCACAAGAGTGGAGAATGATCACGAGGTCTGTATTCACGAAGTTATTTTCAAATGGTTGGAAGGTCATTGATTTTCATAAAAATAACAAGACCGAATTACCCGTTCAATTTTATGTATTAAGTAAATAGGATAGGAGAGTTTTATCTATGAAAATTAAACAAGTCATTTTACGCCATATGAAGTTAGATTTATTACATCCATTTACAACAAGCTTTGGAACTGAATATGACCGAGAATTCATTTTAGTTGAAGCAATTAGTGAGGATGGTATGTCCGGTTGGGCTGAATCAGTTGCGATGTTAGATCCTTTATATAATGAAGAAACCGTAAAAACAAATAGGCATTTACTTGAAGATTATTTAATTCCGATTGTATTAAATAATGAAATCTCTCATCCTAATGAACTATCAGAAAATTATTTTTCTCACATACGTGGGAACTATATGGCAAAGTCGGCAATTGAGGGTGCAGTTTGGGATTTATTTGCTAAGCAGGAAAATATTTCGCTTTCAAAAGCACTAGGTGGAACAAAGCAAGAAATTGAAGTTGGAGTAAGCATTGGGATTCAAGATAGCATAGATGCAACAATAAATATCATACAATCTCGTTTAGAAGAAGGGTATAAGCGGTTTAAATTAAAAATCAAGCCAGGCTGGGATGTTCAATTAATAGATAAAGTACGTAAAGTCTATCCGGATATTCCTTTAATGGCTGATGCAAACTCGGCTTATACTTTAGATGACCTTGAGCATCTTGCCGCATTAGATCAATACAATTTAATGATGATCGAACAACCATTAGCTTATAATGACATTATTGATCATGCTGAACTTCAAAATAGAATGGAAACAGCTATTTGTCTTGATGAAAGCATCCATTCATTAGAGGATGCGCGGAAGGCTTTAAAACTAGGAAGTTGTAAAATTATTAATATCAAAGTAGGAAGGGTCGGCGGTTTAACACAAGCAAAGAAAATTCATGATTTATGTCTTGAGAATGGAATCCCTTTATGGTGCGGTGGGATGCTAGAATCTGGTATTGGAAGAGCACATAATATTGCAATTACCTCCTTACCAAATTTTGTCTTACCTGGTGATACAGCCGCATCTTCACTATACTGGGCAGAAGATATCATTAAACCAGAAGTAACAGTGGAAAATGGCATTATCAAAGTTCCAACCTTACCTGGAATTGGATATGAGCCAGATATTGAAAAAATTAATAAGTATACAATCTCAAAAAAATATTTGTAGCATAAAAAACAAGGGTTAAAAAGTCAATAAACTTCTAACCCTTGTTTTATTTTAGTTTTTCTTTGTTTTATCCTTTGTTCGGTCTTTTATCTCTTTTTTTAATGTTTGGAATTCCTTTTCATAGTATTTTTCATTATGCTCTAATTTCCCATTTCCATAGCGAACTTGCTCGTATGCATGGAGAAGGTCTTGATGTTGTTGGAATTCAGCACGCTGAAACCATTCATTTAAAGTCTCGTGTTCATGCCTACCAAGATCGTGTTTGAGTGCAAATTTTTGAAGCTGGAATATTAATTTGCGAATATGCTCTGATGGGGCAGATTGATTGAAAAAACGTCTTTTTATTTTTCTGTTTTCTTTAAATGATAGTTGGTCAATTTCTAGAGGTGATTGTTGTAAAGTTTGTTCAACTTTTATGAATTTAAACTTATATAAATAAATGCCAACGACAATACAAATTAAAATGAAGATGAGTAGCCAAGACCAAGATGGAATCTCAGATAAGAAGCTGTTACCCTTGTGTGTTTGTGGTATCTTATCTAGATTTTGCCGTAGCTCTTCTTCATCCCCCTTAAGTTTCGGTTGAAGCTGAATTTTTTCGACGAGATTGAATAAAGGATATGCCAAAAAACCTGTTAAATTGATTACTCCATCTAGTAACTTAAAAATCCCCCATTTCACTGTAGGAATAAAGACAGTTACAAATCCAGCTAAAATTACAGCAATTGAAAGTGCTCCGAATAAGCCAGTAACATTTTTAAAATTATTTTTATAAACTGTTTCCTGTAAAAAACGACCAAAACTAAAAAGGAATGTAAACCCAATTGAAATCCCATACAGCACATTCATATATGAATAATTTACAATCCAACCGAAAAACAATATGACCAGACCACTGCAATAGAATAGAACTTGAAATTTATGTCGTTCTTCTTTCCAAAGAGAAGAATCAATTGAAAATGTTTTTATCCGAAAAAATACAAAGCTTGCACTTACGATAGCTGTAATTTGATCGAATCCGAGAAAATATCCGATTCCACCTGCAACGATTCCAGTGAGGAAAGGGAAAAATTGTGTTACTTGTTTCTTCCGTAGAATGAAGTATAAACTAATATTTCCAACCAAACATACACTAAGAAAGCTGAATAAAGGTGGAAGTTGATTTGATGAAAAATTAAATAAGCATAAAAGAAAAAATACATATAAGCATTCTAATGAAAAATAATAATTAGGAAGTATACGGTTAATCATAATGTACCTCTCATTTTCCTCTTACTTGAAACAAAACGATCATCAAAGTGGTACGATTGAAGGATGTTGTTCATCATCACGAAGATAATAAACTTTTTGTCCTCTTTTTTGCATTTGTGCGAAATATTGATCACCCTCACGCCCAAAAGGGCCACATAGGATTACGACAGGTGATTTTAGTTGTTGTTTCTCCACAAAATGTAATAGTTTAGCAATCGGTTGAGTACTTCTTTCACGATTTATACGAGCTAGTATTTCAAAGGTTTTTCCTAATTGAACTGATCCCCCACCTACTGGCAAGTGATAAACTGGAACACCACTTTCCATGTTCAAATTCAAAACAATTTCGTATTCAATATTCTTCAAAGTAGCGTATCTAGCCATATAAGCTATATTACTAGCAATGGAATCAAGATTTTCTATCACATTCATACGATAATTCGGTAAGTCTATATCACGTAAATTAACGATGAAAGTCCATGAGTATTCAGCAGTTCTTTCAAATACCTTTGTTTGTAAAGTTTGAGCCTTTGCGCTTTGTTTCCAATGGATTCGTTGAAAAGGATCAGAATATACATAGTCTCTAGTACCAATTGGTGCTAACACATCCTCAAACATACTTGAAGAGGAGGAAAAGTAACCATATGATTTTGTAGCAATTAACTGTTCTATATTGGGTACAGGTATTAATGTAGGGTATATGACAATTTCTTGATGTAAAAAAGGTATATACAATAGTTCTACATAGCCTATCCCAAAGAAATTCGTTACAGTGATTTCGAGTGACTTTACTCTAGTAACGCCTCTTTTTACAGCGTTAAGTGGAAGTGAAACTTGTATACTTTCTTTCCCCTTAATTTGAAAAGGTATAGTCAGCTCTAAATTTCTTTTATCAGAGCTTGAGCTTGAATGTAAATCAGGACCTTCTATAATCGGTTCTAATTTTATCCGTAGAGTTGCATGTATGATTGGTAGTCTACTAAGTTGACTGAATTTAAGTGGCAATTTAAATTCTTCTCCAACCGAAACTTTAATTGAATCCTTGGTATTATCAACAACAAGATGATCTGAAACATGTTGTAAATAATATTTACCCATCCAACTCATTACAATTAAGAGAGTGCCTAAAAACATTAATAAATATGAAGATTGATAGAAATTGATAATCAGAAAGAAGATACCAATTACAGATAATCCATCTAATGAATTTCTTCCAAAGACTTCCTTTTTCCAAATCATTATTTATTTGCTCCGGCTTCAACAGGTACAGCTACATTTTTTAAAATAGAATCCAACACTTGGACGTTATTCTTTTTCAATGAGCCTTCCAACGTTAATACTAAGCGGTGTGCTAACATATAAACTGCAACATCCTTTACATCTTGAGGAGTTACATATGATCTATAATTTATAAATGCTCGACCTTGAGCGCATCTCATCAATGCAAGTGTTCCACGGGGACTAACGCCCATTTGGATATCTTCGTGTTGGCGAGTTTCCTGAACAATACTTAAAATATAATCTTCAACCTCATCGGAAATATGTATATTTTTAACTTCATCTTTGATTTGAGTAATTTCATCTAAAGTAAATATTTGATTCAAACTAGAAAAAGGAGAATTTGTTCGATGTGTTTGCATCATCTTTTTTTCTTCTTCAAAAGTTGGATAATCAAGTTTGATTTGCATGAAGAAACGGTCCATTTGCGCTTCTGGTAATGCGAATGTACCTTGCTGAGATTCAATTGGATTTTGTGTAGCAATTACAATAAACGGTGTTGGAAGTAAAATTGTTTCGCCATCAATTGTAACTTGGCGCTCTTCCATCACTTCAAGTAGACTTGATTGCGTTCTAGGGGTAGCACGGTTAATTTCATCTGCCAATAATATATTTGTCATAACAGGTCCAATTCTAAGCTGGAATTCTTGATGTTTTGGATGAAAGAATTGAATGCCTGTAACATCACTAGGTAATAAATCGGGAGTGAATTGAATCCTCTTAAATAATCCGTTGATTGTTTTAGCAAAGCACTTTGCTAATTGAGTTTTACCAGTACCTGGAACACTTTCTAGTAAAATATGTCCATCATTAATAAGCGCAATAAATATCATTTCTACAACTTCATCTTTACCGATTATGACTTTACCTATTTCACGTTTTAGCCGTGATAACTTTTCTGAAATATTCATACTAGTCTCCTTTAATCTACTTTATCGTATCTTCAATGCAGAATTTTTTTATACAAAATATTCCAATTTTTATTTCTTAAATATATTGTAAAGGTATTATGAAAGGTAGTCTATTGAATTAATATTTTTTGAATTTGAGTGACAGCCTTTAAAATCATTGGTTCGGGTGGTCTATGAGTAATATTTCACGGGAATGATTGAAAATATCTCAAAAAAGTTGTACATTTTAAATTGGTAAAAAAATTGGAAATTCTTGCCGATAATAATATTGGTTCATCTTGAGGCATGGAAGTATATATTGAAGAATCAATTCATACAGTTCAAATCGCATAAAAGTTAATTCTGTAAAGTAATCTTCCATTTTTTTATAAAATTATTGTAAGACTTTTATTGGAGCGAAGATCATATGAACAACCCTATTAATTGTGAAAGATGCTTTTCCTTAACGGTTCAAAATGGAAAAAGTAAATTATGTCAAAAGTGTCAGAAGATAGACAATGCTTGGTTAGAGATTGTATTAGATTATTTAAGAAAAAGAGAAAATCGAACTGCTACGATTGTCCAAGTTTTGAATGCAACCCTCGTGAATGAAGAGTGGATCCATGATTGGGTTAGACAGGGGAAAATATTACAGAGGCATTTTCCGAATATTGGATTACCTTGTCCAAAGTGTGGTGAGAGTTTGACTGATGGTGTTTCGTTATGTCCAAGCTGTTCGGGTAGCTTTGTAAGAGGCTTGGAGGAAGTAAAAGAAATTGAAGGACTTCAAGGAGATAAACATACAGCTACTTATTTTAAAAGAAATGAGTAGTGCTTTTAGAGTCTATTATAGGCTCTTTTTTTATTTTAGGGGCTGTCTGGGGGAAGAAGTATGTTAAATTCCACTCCAGGTGCTCGCTTTCCATGGGGCGTGAGTTGAGCCCCTCGAAAAAGGTAGGCATGCTAAAACCACGACGTCCTGTCGTAACGCATGAATGACCTACTTCCTGTGGGGTCTCAACTTTCCCGCATTTCCCATAGGAGTCGAGCACCTTCCAATACCTACTACCATGATGTACACCAAACCGACAATGTCGTAATGTCAGTTGAGATTTCATTCTTGTAAAAAACTCCTTCATAGACAATCTGTCAAAAAGAGCAAGTTTCAGATGCAATCACTAGATTTCATTAGTTAAAGATTCTAAGGGGAAAAGCTTATATTTGTATAATAATGGAAGCTTAGT
>NZ_JBALMS010000007.1:0-13985 GCF_036962205.1 Bacillus sp. JJ664
GCATTAGGGGTTTTCTATATGTAGTAATATACCAAGTTTTTAATTTAGTTGGACAATTATCTGCTAATTTAGTTATTGTTGAACTAAAGGATCATTGAAAAATGTTGAGCTTGTGAATGAGATTGTATTTGAATGTAAATAAGGAATAAAATACAAAAGAAAATTGTAAACAATTTGCATCTATTCAAAACATAGACAATGCCATATTATAATGAATTGATAATTGTGAGGATGAAAAAAATGAATGATGTGATCAATATTTTAATCATTGAAGATGATGAAGATATCAATCAATTACTTTGTAATATTATTAGCAGAAACGGTTATCATCCTAAGTCAGCATACTCTGGGACTGAGGCGCAAATTTATTTAGAAAATCAAAGGTGGGATCTAATTCTACTTGATTTAATGCTACCTGGGTTGTCCGGTGAGGAATTACTGAAAAGGATAAGGAAAGAAAGTGAAATCCCTGTCATCATTATTTCTGCAAAGATTGAGACACAAACTAAAATAGATGCCCTAAGGTCTGGAGCGGATGACTATATAACAAAACCCTTTGATATTGAAGAGGTTTCTGCAAGAATTGATGCTTGCTTAAGAAGAATTAGACGTAAGTCAGATGTTCCAGTAAGCAATCAAATCAGTCATAAGAATCTTGTGATGAATATTGATTCAAAAGAAGTGACCCTTAATGGTTAGGAATTAAAATTTACAGCCCTCGAATATGAAATTCTATTTCTACTGATGTCTTCACCAAAGAAAGTCTTTACGAAAGCAAATTTATTTGAAAGTGTTTGGCATGAGGAATTCTATGGGGATGATAATACGATTAATGTTCATATGAGTAATATAAGAAGTAAGCTTTCAAAAGCAAATCCGAATGAAGAGTATATTGAAACGATTTGGGGAATGGGGTACAAACTGAAAACTTAAGGTTTTCTTAAGATTTAACTTAATACTTTCTTATGGTTTCCTTCTTATACTTATAAATAATCAAGATAAAAATAAATGAATCAGTAAATCTTCGTTCTATTTAGTCAAGGTAAGAAGAAATCAAAGGAGGAAATACTTTGAATGAGTATGTGCTAAAAACCAATCATTTGTCTAAAAAATATCAAAATAAAATGGCACTTAATAAAGTGAATTTATCAATTAAAAAGGGATCAATATATGGTTTTATCGGTCAAAATGGTGCTGGAAAGTCAACCTTAATTCGAATCATCACTGGCCTTGCATATCCAACTTCAGGGTCATTTGAATTATTTGGGGAAAGTAATGAGAGTGGACTGACTGAAGCAAGAAAAAGAGTCGGAACAATCATTGAAGGCCCAGCTTTATATCCCCACTTAAGTGCATCTGAAAATTTAGAAGCTCATAGACTTCTGAAAGGAATTCCTGGTAAAGAATGTATCAAAAAAACACTCAACTTAGTTGGTTTACAAGATACAGGTAAAAAGGAAGCGAAAAATTTCTCATTAGGAATGAAACAACGTCTTGGTCTTGCGATCGCATTACTAGGTGATCCTGAATTTTTAATATTAGACGAACCGATTAATGGACTAGACCCAATGGGTGTAGTAGAAATTCGCGAGTTATTAAAAAAGCTAAACCAAGAGTATGGAATTACCATATTAATTTCGAGTCATATTTTAAGTGAACTGCATTTATTAGCAACTCACTATGGCATTATACATGAGGGTGAACTATTAGAAGAGTTATCCACTAGTGAATTAAATGAAAAATGTAAACACTTTTTGCATATTAAAGTTGATAATCCAAATAAAGCAGCAACAGTTATTGAGGGGAACTTGTCTACACGAAATTATGAAGTATTACCAGATGGTTCGATTAAGTTATTTGATTATGTAGATCAAGCGCGAGATGTTTCAAAAACTCTAACAGGAGAAGGCTTAATTATTGAAGAATTTATGCCGATGGGTGAAGATTTGGAAGCTTATTTTACGTCTCGAATTGGGAGTGTAAATCGTGGGTAATCTGATGAAAACTGAATGGTACAAATTAAAAAAAGATCGTTCGTTTCTGACATTATCATTAATATTAATCAGTTTCTCTGTACTCTATCCATTAACGATGCAATCAAACGAAGCGGTTTCTAAATTAAGTTTAAATGAATTCTTTTTATACCAAGTTTTAAGTATTAACAGTGATATCGTTAAGCTTATACCATGTATTTTTGCTGGATTCTTCATTACGAGTGAATATTCAAATGGTACGATGAAAAGTATCGTTTCATCAGGAAATAGTAGATTACGAATCTATTTTGCTAAATTAATCATGTTTTCAATTGGTAGCATCTTTATTATGTTAATTTTACCAATCTTTATGACTACATCAGTTAATATCTTTTTTGATTTTAATGGAGCAACGGACTGGATATTCATATTGAAAGCATTTGGTGTAGTTTCGCTCTATGCAGCTGCATTTGCTTCCATTATGGCAATTATCGCAACGATTTTTACGGACAGTGGAAAAACAATCGGATTGCTTATTATGTTTTTTGCTTTAGTAAATTCTATTTTAGATTTTATTAGTTCTAAAATAACTAGCTTAAAAACGATTATTGATCATACAGTTTTTATGCTATATCCGAAAATATTTAAGCTCGATCAATTAGATCATACTGAATTCACCACACTAATTCTTATACCTATTTTAACTTATATTGTTTTAGGTATTTTGGGAAGTTTCATTTTTAGGAAAAAAGAAATCAAGTAAGAAAGGAAGCGGGTGAGGTGAATGATATATGTAACGATTTTCGTTATGCTTGTATTACTGATTGTTCTCACCCGTTATTTTCTACTAAAAAAGGAAATTAAACGAACTAGGAAACAATTAAAAGAGATCAACCAAAATAGGGTTGAAAAAAAGATAGACCTAAACTATTTTGAAAATGAAATTGAAATGCTTGCTGTAGAAATAAATCATCAAATTGATCTAACGAAAAGAGCACAAGCTGAGAAACGTTTATCTGAAAATGAATTAAAGCAAGCAATATCCTACATTTCACACGATATAAGAACTCCAATGACTTCTATATTAGGTTATATACAGTTTCTAGAGTCTGATGAATTGCCAACAGAAATGAGAAAAGAATATACGAATATCGTTAAACATAGTGCGCTAAGATTAAAAGTTTTACTTGAAGATTTTTTTGAACTCTCAATTATTGATCAATTAGAATATCCAATAAAAATTGAGAAAGTTAAATTAAATAATGTAATTTCTGAAGTTTTATTAGCTTTTTACGAGGAGTTTAATAAAAAGAAAATAGAGCCTGTGATCATCATTCCTGAAAATGAAATACATATTTTGGCAGACCCTTCTGCCATCAAGCGCGTTGTTGAAAACCTATTGTTGAATGCCATTAGACACTACAACGGAAATGTGAAAATTCAACTAGAAAAGTGCGACCATTCTGTTCAATTTTCAATTTCCAATTCAGTTAATCAGTTAAGTCAGCATGATTTAAATCATATGTTTGACCGATTTTATAAAGCTGACCAAACAAGAACCGGAAAAGGTACAGGACTAGGCTTGCCGATTGCAAAAAGCCTAATGGAAAAAATGAACGGCAGCATTACGGCCGAGTTAATAGAAAACGAATTATGTATGAAGTGTGAATGGAGATATTAATAGAAACTGAATTGAACACTATTTTTGTAAAAGAGCTACTTCATATGAAGAAAGCTCTTTTTTGTTTACTTACTGAAATCCCATCTCCATCACACCTGGACGTTAAAACTGCATCATTTTACTTTATAGGTACTCATCTATATTAATAGTAACCGAGATTTCTTTTACCCAATCCATAACTCATCTGTGACATATCTTAATATAAAACCAAAACATAAGGATGTGCACGAAATGAATCGTTCTTATAATCGTAATCCACAACAATTAAAATATGAAATTGAATACAGAACGCAATTTATTTTTACCGCAAATGATCAAACCCTTTCTAATATCTTAAATGATATTGCCAAACACTCTGTAAACCTTTTGGCCCTAACTACAACAAAAAATCGCGACAAAAAAAACTTTGTCAGAATCGTACCAGGCACTACAGAAACTGAGGCCAATAAAGACCTAAATGTAGTAAGAAAAACACTTAATTCATTTAATGTTTCATTTAAAGAAGAAACAATCATTGCGCTATTCAATATTCCACCAGGAGTTCCAGGGGTATTTAACCAACTTTACGGCAGCCTATGGTGTAAAGTACAAGTCAAATCAATGTACCTAGGAGAAAACGACATTGTATTTTTAAATGTATCCAATATAAAAAAAGCAACAGAAATATTGTCTCAAGAAAACTTAAAGAGATGTGAAAATGATTGTTAAAATTTCTTTTCTTTAAATGCACTAATCAAGAAAGTATTATAAGAAGTTGATTGAAGCGGAAGGGTGCTCGACTCCTATGGGAGTAGTGGGAAAGTTGAGACCCCACAGGCATAAGCCGTGGAGGCTCAGCTTACACACCACGTAAAACCACCTGAAGTGTAAAACAACATACTTCTTTACAAAAATGAAAAGAAGCTAATTTGTTAAAATTTTTTTTCTTTAAATGTACTAATCAAGAAAGTACTATAAGAAGTTGATTAAAGTGGAAGGATGCTCGACTCCTATGGGAGTAGCGGGAAAGTTGAGACCCCACAGGAGGCCCACAGGAAGTGGGTCATGCATGCGTTACGACAGGACGTCGTGGTTTTAGCATGCCTTCCTATTTTTTCAGGAGGCTCAACTCACGCCCCATGGAAAGCGAGCATCATGGAACGGAAATCAACCTACTTCTTTCACCAGACAAAAAGCTCTTCCACCAAAAGAGTCTTTTTTATTGAATAGTTAACAAGAACTTCAGATTGTTGTTACTTAGTTGTGACAAAAGTACAGTATATTACTTTTAGAATAAGAAATTAGTAGCATACATCAAAAGAATAAACTACACGTAAAACAACAAGACAAACTTTAAAATCGCTATTTTTTTCTTATCTATCTTTCAAATGAGGGATTCTTATCAAACAAGTTATCCTATGAACATTACTTCAAGAATTGCCAATTGATTCATCAACAAGAAAGCAAAAACAAAAGCTTGGATAAAACACGCACCGATGTATGAGTCTCTCGCATTTGAAAGAATAATAGTATAAACAATTTGGAGGTTTAATATGAAGAAAAGAGTCATCGTTCCATTTATGTTTGCAATGTCATTAGGGATTTCAGCAGTTCATGCTGATGAAGTGAAACCATCTACAAATGTATCAGTAGCAGCAAAACAAAAACAAACAAAAGTACAAAAGCCTCAACAATTGAAAGACCTACAAGCAGAAATTAAGAGTTTAAGAGAACAAAAAGCTCAATTAAATACTCAAATAAAATCTGCTTATCATTTAAAAATAGAATCTCTTAAAAAAGAAGCAAAATTAATTCAATCTGCAAAAGATAAAACAAAAGCAGAAAAGAAGGTTGCGTTAAACGACATTAAATCTAAATTAACTACCCTTAAAAATGAACATAAAGCATATTCTACTGAAGTAAAAAAACTTTGGGAAGATCGAAAAAGCAATTGGGAAACATTTAAGGGAAAATTAAAAGAGAAAGATTATGATGTATCTGTTAATTCGCTTCAAGCAATTAAGACGAATTTAGTGAAAGCAATCGAATTAAAGAAAGAGTTTTTAGCAAAGATTACAAACTAATATCGCCCCCATTTTTTTATTATATAAGAAAGGGTTAGCCACTAGGCTAACCCTTTCAAGCTGTCCACTAAACACTCGCTTTCTTCATTGCATCGCCTGCTTCCGGTGCTCATTACCGTTTAAGTTAACTCCGCTCCTTATCAGGCTTCACGTCTCGAATGTATAAAAGTTTTCATTCAGTTTGAAGTATATAAATGATGGAACTTTTTTAAAATAAAAAAAGGATTAGCCAACTAGGCTAACCCTCTTAACTGAACTTATTTAGAAAAAGTCTTCTCGATATCATCTAACATTAAGTAAGCAGCTTTGATACCACCAGCAGTGTTCCAAATTACATCGCTAACTTTGATTACATGATCATTTTTAGAAGCTTTTAATTTTTTGAATAAAGGATCTTCTGTAAATTCTTTTTCGAATTTAGCACCTGATTCAGTACCATTATCATAAGTAAAGTAGAAAATATAATCTCCATCCATTGCTGGAATTCTTTCTTTCGTAACACCTTGCTCAGCAAAGTCGTTTACATTTTGTGATTCTGGACGTTTAAAACCTAATTGATTCAGAACAACACCTGAGAATGTATCTAAGTGATAAATACGTACATCTGCACCCATGAAACGAACCATAGAAATTTCATTGTTTACTTTATCGCCTAAAGTAGTTTTAACTTCTTCAACACGTTTAGCATAATCATCTAAGATTTTTTTGCCTTCTGCTTCTTTATTTAATACTTTTGCATAGAATTTAAAGTTTTCTTGCCAATCTCCACGAAGAGTTTCAGCCATTACAGTTGGAGCGATCGCATTTAATTGCTCATAAACTTTTTCTTGACGCATTTTGTTACCAATAATTAAGTCTGGCTCTAAGCCTGCGATTGTTTCAAGACTTACTTCACTTTCTAAACCAACTACTTCTACGCCATCCATATCTTTAGAAATATGATCATACCAAGGCTTACCTGTCCAAGATTGAACTGCACCTACAGGTTTAACACCTAATGCTAATAAAGCTTCGGTTCCTTCATTTGTTAAAATAACAACTTTTTTCGGATCTGCTGGAATTTTTGTTTTGCCCATTGCATGTTCAATCGTAACTGTTTTTGCTTTGCTTTCATTTGAAGATGTTTTCTCATCTTTCTTTGAACCACATGCACCTAATACCATTACAGCTGCAATTAACAGTGCAATCATTGAAGAAAATTTGAATTTTTTCACCTTTATACTCTCCTTATAGTTGATAATCATTTTCATTTACTCGACAAATCGTATTATAGATTACTATTTTAGTGGAGTCAATAACAAATTGAAAACGCTTCTCATTGACTTGATAATTTATATCATTTAGACTAAGGAAAGAGAATAGATATAGTAGGAGATAGCGTATGCTTATTCATTTTAGGTCAAGATTAATTGTTTTAATTGCCTGTATTTTATTTTTAGTAGTTTGCTTTTTTTCTAGTATATTACTAGGTTATACAGATACTAGTTTTACAAACTTAATTCATACGTTTACCAATTTTAATGGATCGAATGAACAATTGATTATACAAAATGTTAGAATACCAAGAGCAATCATTGCATCTGTAGTTGGTGCGAGTCTTGCGATTGCCGGTTTATTTATGCAGGTCTTAACAAAAAATCCTTTAGCATCTCCAAGTGTGCTTGGAATTAATGCTGGTGCATCTATGTTAATCGTGTTAAGCATTACTTTTTTTAATTTACAATCTGTATCAGCGACAATTTGGTTGTCTTTTATTGGTGCAGCATTATCATCATTATTTGTATTTGGGTTAAGCTCACTTGGAAAAGATGGCGCAACGCCTTTAAAAATTACATTAGCAGGTGTATCAATTGCTGCAATGTTTAGTTCAATAACGCAAGGGTTACTTGTTACAAATGAGGTAGCTTTAGAACAAGTATTATTTTGGTTAGCTGGGTCAGTTCAAGGGCGTTCACTAGATTCATTAGTAATGGTTCTACCATATATTATAGTAGCGTGGGTTATTTCACTTGCACTTGGTAGTAAAATAAATACTTTTATGCTAGGTGAGGACTTATCTAAAGCGTTGGGTCAGAATACTGCGATGTTGAAAATTACTTTAGTAGTTTTAGTGATCGTGCTTGCTGGTGGAGCCGTAAGTGTCGCTGGTCCAATTGGTCTAGTGGGTATAATTGTTCCACAGATTGTTAGAATGTTTGTCAAAAATGATTATCGATGGATGATTCCTTTCACTGGTGTGGTAGGGGCGATTTTATTATTATTAGCTGATATAGCTTCTCGTTATGTATTAATGCCAGAAGAAACGCCAGTTGGTATTACAACTGCTGTTATAGGAGCTCCATTCTTTATATATTTAGCAAGAAAAGGCGGTACGATTAAATGAACATGTTCAAAGTACGTAATAGATTTTTTTCATATCTACTTAATAAACGTTCATTAATCGTTTTGTTCATTACTTTTATTCTATTATTTAGTACATTTTTAATTAGTTTGACGCTTGGTGATCGATATATTTCAATTCCGAAAGTTCTTTCCGTGCTCTTTGGAGAAGGAAGAAAAATAGATGAATTATTTATTCAAGCTTTTCGTATGCCTAGAATAGTCATTGCAATGTTAGCTGGTCTTTCATTAGCAATTGCAGGGGCAATTCTTCAAGGTTTAGTAAGAAATCCTTTAGCTTCGCCAGATATTTTAGGTATTACAGGTGGAGCAGGCGCAGCAGTTGTATTATTTTTAGCGATTTTTAGTGATGATCGTACAAATCAATTAACTGTCAGTATTAAGTGGTTACCACTTGCAGCTTTTATAGGTGCAATCGTAAGTTTAATTTTTGTTTATGGATTAGCCTATAAAAATGGGGAATTAAGACCTTTACGTTTAGTTTTAGTAGGTGTAGGTTTTTCAGCGCTTGCGCAGGCCATTACTTCATTCTTTATGATTGTTGGCCCAATTTTTAGAGCATCTGAGGCAAATATGTGGTTAACAGGTAGCGTTTACGGTGCAAATTGGGAACAAGTAAAGATTTTATTACTTTGGACGATTGCATTTATTCTATTAGCTCTTTTATTTATTCGAAATTTAAATACACAGCAATTAGGTGACGATGTTTCTACTAGTTTAGGGGTGCAAGTCGAGAAAAACAGACTAATCCTATTATTTATTAGTACAGCTTTAGTAGCTGGTGCTGTTTCATTTGCAGGTGCAATTGGTTTTGTTGGTCTCATTGCACCGCATATTGCCCGCAAAATTGTAGGCGCATCTTATGGCGTTTTAATTCCTTTATCCGGCATGATCGGCGCTGTAATGGTATTAGTTGCAGATACAATTGGAAGAACCGTATTTCTACCAATTCAGATTCCAGCAGGAGTATTTACAGCTGTAATTGGTGCTCCATATTTTATTTATTTATTATTTAAAACAGGAAAAAGGTGATAGCATGACTAATGCGATTGTAACTGATAAATTAACCTTATCGTATGATGATAAAACGATTATAAATGAACTAAACTTCGAAGTTCCAAAAGGGAAGATAACAGTACTAATAGGTGCGAACGGATGTGGGAAATCTACATTGCTTCGATCACTTGCTAGATTACTTCAACCAAAAAGTGGAACAATTTTACTGGATGGAAAAGAAATCAGTAAACGTCCTTCAAAAGAAGTTGCACGTAATTTGTCTATATTACCTCAAAGTCCTGTAGCACCTGAAGGATTAACTGTTTTTCAATTAGTAAAACAAGGAAGATACCCTTATCAAACTTGGTTAAAGCAATGGTCCAAAGAAGATGAAGAAAAAGTAAACCATGCTTTAAAAGTGACCAATATGTTTGATTTAAAAGATCAGTTTGTAGATTCTCTTTCTGGAGGACAACGTCAACGTGCTTGGATTGCTATGACTTTAGCACAAGATACAGACACGATTTTACTAGATGAACCTACTACTTATCTTGATTTAACGCATCAGATTGAAATACTAGATTTATTATATGAATTAAATGAGAAAGAAAAACGCACAATTGTTATGGTTCTACATGATATTAATTTAGCATGCAGATATGCTCATAACGTAGTTGCGATCTCAAATGGTGAAGTATATGCCGAGGGTGACCCTGAGAAGATCATAAATCAGGAATTAATTTGTGATGTTTTTTGTATGAACTGTGATATCGTTAAAGATCCATTGTTTGGAACACCACTTTGTATTCCACATGGCCGAGGTCGAAAAATACTTTAAAAAGTGAATCGAAAGGTGTCCTTCATTGAATAGGGCACCTTTTGTTTAATGTAAGGGGGATTTAAGTGGTATATGATATTAAAAACATAAGTGTGGATATTCATGGAAATCAAATACTAAAAAATATTTCCTTTCAAATAAACCAAGGAGAAATATTTTGTGTGATTGGCACTTCTGGTTCAGGAAAATCAACGCTGCTACGCACTTTAAATCGACTACAAAAAATAAAGGAAGGTGAGATTTTATTAAATGGACAGTCGATCTACTCGTTCTCACCACAAAAATTACGAAAAAATGCAATGATGATCTTACAAAGCCCTTCATTACTTGAAGGATCGGTTCAAGATAATATTTTATTAGGTTTACAATTTAGTGGTGAAATTCATAAAATAGATGGCATCGTTTTAGCTTCAAATCTGTTAGATAAAGTAGGACTTGAGCCAAATCTGTTGGAACGTAATGCTTTATCACTTTCAATTGGACAACAACAAAGGGTTTCAATTGCTAGAACATTAGCGATGAAGTCAAACATATTATTATGCGATGAAATTACATCAGCATTAGATCCGCAATCAACAATACATATTCAGCAACTATTATTAGATGTAAAAAGAGAAGAGCAAAAATCGATTATATTAGTTACACATAATATGGATTTAGTTCAACAAATTGCCGATAGAGTAGGGTTGTTAATTGAAGGAAGATTAGTTGAAGTAAGTACTACAAAAGAATTCTTTGATAATCCAAGTACTGAATTTGGTAAAAACTTTCTTTCAACAATCGCTTAAAGAAGGAGTATGTTATGGAAGGTAATTTACAAATTACGGGTGTTTCACTAACTTTTTTATTAATAGTCATTGCCATCGGACTATCATATTATCAAAAGCTAGGTGTCGAAAAAGAGTTGGGTATTTCATCGGTGCGGACTGTTATTCAGTTAATGATTATGGGATATGTCCTTGAATATGTACTGAGTATAGAGCATTTTTTAGTCGTCATTTTGATTTTATTTTGCATGACGCTATTTGGAGCTTATACTTCTAGTAAAAGGTCCTTTCAAATAGAAGGAGTATTTTTCATTTCGTTTATCAGTATATTATTAGGCGTCACCATCTCCCTAGGAGTCGTTTTGGTGGCAAATAGTATTGCATTAAAGGCACAATATGTTATTCCAATTTCAAGTATGATTATTAGTACTTCGATGAATGCCAATAGCCTAGCATTAACAAGGCTTAGAGCTGAAATCATAGCAAATAGACATCAAATTGAAGCCGCACTATGTTTAGGTGCAACTACAAAACAAGCTTCAAACTCAGTTATTAAAAGCTCAATTAAAGCTGCTCTCATTCCTTCAATTGATCGTGCTAAGACGGTTGGAATTGTCACATTACCAGGTTCAATGACAGGTATGATTTTTGCAGGGATCAGCCCGCTTTATGCCATTAAATATCAATTATTAATTGAATGTATCTTAATTGGTTCAATTGCAATCAGTGTATTTTGTTCAACATTATTATCCTACAGGAAATTCTTCACGTCTGATGATGCATTGGATATACAACTATAAAAGAGAAGAGCAGGTAAAAACTGGTATATAACTAGTTTATCCTGCTCTTTTTGCATTTATTAACCGATTACTCTTAGTTGTACTTCCATATTACCTTTAGTTGCTTTTGAATATGGGCAAACGCCATGAGCTGCTTTCACTAATTCAACTGCTACTTCAGTCGGTACACCTTTCACTTTTACATCAAGTTGTGTTGCTAATTTGAACCCACCATCAACTGGATCTTTTCCAATTGTTACATTTGCAGTTACAGATGTAGATTCTAATTTCACTTTTTGTTGACGTGCAACTAAGTTTAACGCACTGTCAAAGCAAGCTGAATAACCAGCAGCAAAAAGCTGTTCAGGATTTGTTGCGCCACCAGGTCCACCTAATTCAACTGGTGGCTTAAGTGCTAAGTTAACAAATTCGTCAGATGAAATAACTCTACCATCTCGTCCTCCAGTAGCTGTTGCTGTTGCAGTATATAAATGTTCCATCATAATCTCTCCCTTTTTCTTCTATTTATTATTTATGTTCATTTACAGAATGGATTTTCTGTAATAGTGATTTCGTTTGATTTAGCAGTGATAAAAATTCTTCTTGAGTGGCATTACTTTCTTTAAAAAATTGTTCGGGAATGCAATATGCTTCTTCTTTTAATTTCATTCCATCTTCAGTTAATGAGATGAAAACTTTTCTTTCATCGATTGAATCACGTTGTCTCATGATCAATCCTGTTGACTCCATTCGTTTTAACATTGGCGTTAGTGTACCGGAATCTAAAAACAGGGAATCACCTAAATCTTTAACAGTTTGCTTGTCATTTTCCCATAATGACAACATAACTAAGTATTGCGGATAAGTAATGCCAATTTCATCAAGCATTGGACGATAAAGCTTTGTAATTTCACGTGAACATGCATAAATAGAAAAACAAAGCTGATTTTCAAGTAATAACATTTCTTCTTTTTTCATTTTCCCAACATCCTTTATATTAATTGTGCACAATTTAATATGACACAATCATAATTGATATTATTTCTTTTTGCAAGTAGTAAGTTTTATTCTTTTATTTGTATATTGTATTTTGTGTCTGAGAATGAAGAGTGTTGATTTCCACTCCAGGATGCTCGCTTTCCGTGGGGCGTGAGTTGAGCCTCTTGAAAAAATAGGAAGGCATGCTAAAACCACGACGTCCTGTCGTAACGCATGCATGACCCACTTCCTGTGGGCCTCCTGTGGGGTCTCAACTTTCCCGCTACTCCCACAGGAGTCGAGCAACCTTCCGTTCCAATCAACTTCTAAAAAAGAGTAATATTTAAATTCTGACTTAAACAACAATCTTTAATACAAAGGCTTTTTGGAAAATAACGAAAAAAACATTACAATACCAAATTTGGAACACCTTCATTTTGAATCAATATCTTAATAAAGGAAAAAAACAAGCTAGCTAATGTAGTATTCATTAACTAGCTTGTTTCTTTAATTTTTTCTTGATCTAGATATAAGTGATGTAATTTGTAGCATTGTGATTGGTAAAGAAGTTTTCTTATGATAGGCAAGAAACTTAGGTGTCCATTTATGAACGTATTTTTCTTTAAAACTTCTTAAACCTTGAAAATGATATAAAAACTGTCCATATTGATAAATTTGCGATGCTATTTTCTCACTCGTAAATGAATATTTGGATAATCCGACATTTGCTAGTGGAGTCATACCGACATTAAAATAAGTGAAATCCTTATTTTTGGACCACTCAATTAAGTTCACAAACATATAATCCATTATGCCTTTTGGAGCATCTTTCGTATGTCGCATTAAATCAATCGAAATGGTTTGATCTGTATAACTTGGCATGATTGAAGCAAATGCCACTAGCTCGTTTTCACTGTTCTTAATCAATGCAACTGGAGCTAATTGAATATAATCTTCATAAAAATAGCCAAGAGAGAACCCTTTTTCTTTACGTCCATTCAACCATTCTGTAGATAGTTTTCTTAATTGCATTAGTAATTCATCTGAAAAAGGTGGTTCTACTAATTCAAAATTATATTGTTCACGCTCAAATTTATTATAAAGTGCTCGTAGTCCTTTGTTGCGTTTACCAGAAAGATTGAATGTAGCTGTTTCAGTAAAACCTTCTTCTCCTAGTTTGAAGAAATCAAATCCATTTTCATGTAAATAAGGTAATGAGTTTGAATTGACTTGGTAGAAAACAAGGGTGTATCCAAAACGGTCAGCACAATTTAATAATTCTTCAATAGCTGGATAAACGCGGGCGGTTTCTCCGATCGGATCTCCTAAAATAACTAGCTTATCTGCATATGGTTGGAAAACAAATAAAACAGTATCTTCTTGAGCCCAATATACATATTTATCATGTAAAAATACTAAATGAGATAATTCATTTCCACCATACTTAGTCAAATGGTCTCTAATTTTGCCTTCTTCTTTTTTGGTACTGATAAATTGAAATTGCTTAATT
>NZ_JBALMS010000007.1:14168-14393 GCF_036962205.1 Bacillus sp. JJ664
CTAGAACAAATAATGCTTCTTCATAATCGAGACCTTTTGAATAAGTTGTTACAGCACCAATTACGAGCATAAATAATGTAATATACCAAGCTCGTTTTACCTTGTAATCAATCCCACGAGATAGACCAAGTAACGTAAAGCCAACTGTGACAGAAAGTAAATGTGAGATATTAATGATTGTTGAAGATAGAATGATTTGTAAAATACTAATACGTAACAACATAC
>NZ_JBALMS010000008.1:0-41122 GCF_036962205.1 Bacillus sp. JJ664
TATTATGTAAGCTTCTTTTTATAATTTATCTATTTTAATATAGTTCTAAGTCTATTAAATAATATTATTCTGGATATGCGCTAGTATATGATTGATCAATCGGCGGGTTAGCGCCTAGTTTCAACGCAGCATCAATTGTCCAGTAGGGGTTACGTAATAATCCTCTCGCAATTGCAATTAAGTCTGCTTGATTTGTTTGGAGTGCATGCTCAGCTAAGTGCGGTTCCTCTAGCTTCCCAACGGCAATTGTTGGAATAAACGCGTTTTGTTTTATTTCATTTGATAGTGGTAATTGATAGCCTGGATATATTTTTTGTTGAAAACTCGGTACAGCACCACCACTAGATACGTCTATCATATCAACACCATGCTTTTTGAACACTTTACACATTTGAACCATATCTTCTATTCCATAGCCATTATGATCATATTCAGTGGCAGAAACCCTCATGAATAAAGGCATATTTTCTGGCATTACACTTTTCATAGCATGAATTACATCGGTTGCAAAACGTAATCTCTTTTCAAAACTGCCACCATATTTATCATTACGATGATTACTTAGTGGAGATAAAAACTGCTCAACCAAATAACCATGTGCAGCATGAAGCTCAATGGCATCAAATCCTGCACGAACTGCACGTTCAGTAGAATTTTTAAAGTGATTAATCATTTCTTGTATTTCATCATATGTTAGCTCTTTAGGAGGAATGTTACCTTCATAAAAAGGAATTGCTGATGGTGCAACGAAATCAACATCTGCAGGTGCTTTTCGCCCAGAATGATTTAACTGGATGGCAATTTTTCCACCAAGCGCATGAGCTTCTTGAACGAGTTTAGAAAGCTTTTCTTCTTGAATATCATTATATAATCCTAAATCTCGAGGATTAGTCATACCATTTGATGCAATAGCAGTAGATTCCAGCATAACAAGACCAACGCCGCCAACGATTCGAGAAAGATAATGTACATGATGCCAATTATTTACTTCTCCAGTTTTTTCTTCAGCACGGATTGTAACCATTGGTGACATCATGATTCTATTTTTTAATTCTAACCCTTTTAACGTAAATGTAGAAAATAAAGAAGTCATTTTTTTATCTCCTTAGATTTTTAATAGCCTCTAGTTGAAATGTAATTGTTAGAACAGAAATTGTAAATATATATGACTTTTACTAGTGTGATAATCTTTTGAATTAAAAACTCATATTCTAATTTATGTATTTCTTACTGATTTTCTTGTAAGTACCATTTCGTATATCGATCCATTCCTTCTGCTAAAGAAATCCTAGGTGTATACTGTAAATCATTTTTTATTTTATCTATATTGAGCGTATAATCATAACTTAAAAAGCTTGCAACATGTTTTGATAAAATAGGTGGTTTACCTGTTATATTCGCAATAATTTCTGAACTCGATGAGATAAAAGAAAGGAGTTTTGGAGAGATTTTCTTTGTATTGAGCTCCTTGTTTAAACACGAATATAACATTGTTAGTGCATCGATTAGGTAGATTGGTTGATCGTTCGTAATATTGTAAACTTCGCCTATAAATTGATCCTCGGCCATTAAACTTAACATAATGACATCTACTACATTATCGACATATGTAAAATCCATTAAAATCTTGCCATTATTAACTAGAGGGATTCCACGTTTCTTATTAGTATCTATTAGTCTCCCAAATATCGTATGATCATATGGACCAAATACTTGCCTAGGTCTAAGTGATATTGCAGGTAACCCTTTTAGCACGGCTTCTTTAACAATTAGATCGGCAATATGCTTTGTACGTGCATAATAATTGGTATGACTTTGAGGTAGTTCATCATTTTCTCGTACATTTTTTCGACTTTCGTTTGTAAAGTAAACACTTGGGGTAGAAAGATAAATAAATTTTTTTATGTTTGAGGTTAATGAGGCGTTAACAATATTTTGTGTTCCATCAACATTTGTTTGATAAAAAAGTTCATATTGTCCATATGGAGCTGCAAGCGCAGCACTGTGAATAACAAAATCTACATCTTTAATTAATTTTACTAATAACTCCTTATTCTCTAAATCACCTTTTACAAAAACGACATTGTCCATAGTTTTAAAAAAAATTGCTGCCTCCTCGTTCCTTCCAAAGGCGATTACATCATATCCTATTTCACTTAATCTCTTAACTGTATGCTTTCCTAAAAAACCAGTTGCCCCACTAACAAATACTTTCATTGCTTCACCTCATAATGGATTGTATTACCGTTCAAAATATATCAATCTGTTTCCTTGGAATGTTAAAATTCCTATTTCGTTTTCGGAAAATTTTCCGTAGGTTAACCCATCAACACTTAACTCAATACTTTCTCCACTCTCAGCTTCAAATGTTAGCAAGTAAGAAGTAGGATTTGGCATGATGTAATGATTTCTTTTATGCTGAATAACCTTAGTTGATTTTGTAATTAGCGTAGCCGGAACAGTTATCTTAGGTTGTTTATTATTATCATTCCACTGTTTTAATACTTTTAGAAGAGTAAGAAAGATGCTGGCGAAAACAAATATAAATAGAATTGGAAAGACAAATGCAATGATCTTAAATGCATCTAAATCAGTATCAAATCCAAACATTTAGTTTTCCTCCTAAAATTAATGCCTTTTTATCAGTTTATTAGACACTCAGAAATTAAATCAACTAATTATTTAGAAGTTTCACAGTTTGGTAATTCGTACTTATAACAATTCTTTTTTTATAACTGATCCGCAATTGTATTTAGACGGATAAAGGTAACGCCTATTACACGTAAAGATGAAATGAATATAACAAGCAAAACAGAACGAAATGTGACAGATCTATAAACAAAGTAAAATAATGGTTAAATTAAGTAAAAAATGGGTGAGTTTTAATTGAAAAATAGTTTAATGGGGGGTAGGATAATCCTAAGATTGTTTTCTATTATCCTTTTCCAATGTTTGAGAAACCTATTTTCTTTGACCAATAAAGAACTGAAGGAAGTAATTTCTCAGTCATAAAAATATATTTGTAGATTAAAGGAGTGATAAGTAAATGGATGTTAATGAGTTGGCATTAGTTTTTAAGCGTTATTACGATGCCGATTATCGTATATTTTTTGTATCTGGCCACAATGATGAACTGATTGAGATCTTAGATGAGAAAGAATATAACGGAGATCGGAATTTTGGTACTTATGTTTTAATCGCAAACAATAATAAGAATAAAATTCGACTAGTTTCATTAAATTATGAGGAATTAGGGATCATCGAATTCTCATTAACAGAGCTTAATGGTGAGAAGCGACATGATTGGACGAACTATCTCAAGAGCACAATTCGTTATTTAAAAGAAGCTGGCTATCGAATACATCACGGTATGGATATATTAATTTGTGGCAATATTCCTAATGAAGTTGGATTATCGTCATCTACATCAATTGAAGCCTTAACAGCTGCCATCATAAAATCTTTATATTGATGAAAAAAAGTGCAAGATCGATTTAATATATGACAGTTGACAGTTAAATTACTTTTTCTTGATATACCCCTCTAAACGACTTTTCCCTTACTAAAAACTACCTAAATAAAAATAATAGATTGATTTAGCAGGATATAAAATGTGAAAAAACACACAAAGTTGCAATGTGTAAAAAAATATCCATATTTCACCTGAAAATTCTTGCGAAAGACTGGTACACTTCTATATATAATCATAAACCAGTATCAAACTTTAAGGCTTTATGTGAAGACAAACATTTGTTGATCATTATGAATGATACGAATGACAACTTTGAAAAGTGTTTAAATGTCTAGCTAAAGTTTGAACATAACAATGCGACAGCGGAAGTGTACAAGGAGAAAAGTATAAATGACGACCATTAAAGAAATTGCAGAAAAAGCAGGTGTATCCATTGCTACGGTTTCAAGGGTGTTAAACTATGATCCTGAATTATCTGTAAGTGATGACACGAAGCAGCGCGTTTTTGAAACTGCAGAAAAGCTATCATATAGAAAAAAACCGAAAGTAAAAAAGAATATCGCGAAGATCGCACTCGTTCATTGGTATACAGAGGATGAGGAATTAGATGATTTACATTATATGTCAATACGATTCGGGATTGAAAATAAATGTGAAGAACATGGAATTCATGTTACAAAGTTCTTTCAAGGAACTGAAAAAGGATTAGCTGAAGAACAGTTTCAAGGGATTGTTGCATTAGGATATTTTGATGAACAACAAATAAAAATTTTGAAAAAAATATCCAAAAAAATAGTATTCGTAGATTCATCTCCTAATGAAGAAATGTATGATTCAGTCATATCTGATTATGAAAGTGCTACAAAGAAGGTATTAGACCATTTTATTTCGCATGGACACCATAATGTTGGGTATATTGGTGGGCGTGAACGTAATAAACGCCCTTTCGTAAAGGATTTGTTTACGCGCGAGAAAATATTTAAAACTTACTTGGCAGAGAAAAGCTTGTTTCAGAAAGATTATGTGTATACAGGTGATTTTACAGCTGAAGAAGGATTTAATTTGATGAATAAAGCAATTCAAGATCATGGGGACAAATTGCCAACTGCATTTTTTGTTGGATGTGATACGATGGCAATTGGATGTTTAAGGGCGCTTCACGAAGCAAATATTGCAGTTCCTGATCGAGTGAATATTATTGGAATGAATGATCTAACTTTTTCAAAATATCTTTTTCCTAGTTTAAGTACAGTAAAAGTATATTCAGAACTTATGGGGGAAACTGCAATTGATCTTTTACTTGAAAGATTGATGAATAGAAAGATTCCTAAAAAGGTAGTTGTTTCAACTAAATTAATGATTAGAAAAAGTAGTTTATAATATACTAAAAGCCGAACAATTTAAATTGTATGGCTTTTTTTTATATTAATTGAAAATATAAAATATTTTACTTTTAATAAATTATCTTTTTAGTATAATTAAAAATTAAAAGGAGTGTAGTGCATGAAGATAGCGTATTTAGGTCCGGAAGCAACTTTCACGCATGTTGCTGTTCAATCAGTTTTTACATTAGATGAACATATAGCATATTCGAGTATACCTGTCTGCATGGATAGCGTAGCAGAAGGGGAAGTAGATTTGGCGGTTGTCCCAATAGAGAATTCAGTGGAAGGTTCGGTAACGACTACAATAGATTATCTTGTACATGAACAACCATTAAAAATGGTTGGTGAAATTATCATACCAATCAGACAGCATTTACTAATGTCAAAAGGACAGATTCATCGAACAAAAGATATCGAGGTGATCTATTCACATTCTCATGCGCTAGCCCAGTGCCACGCGTTTTTACATAATCAATATAAGTATACAAAATTAGAACCAGTTTCTTCTACAAGTGCTGCAGCAAAATTGGTTAGCGAGCAACCTCAGGAATGTATCGCAGCCATTGCGAACGAATTTGCAGCAAAGAAATATGGACTAGAAATTGTAGCTAGTGATATTCATTCAAATTCGTATAATCATACTAGATTTATCGTATTACAAAAAGAGGGATCTAGTGTTGAAACGAATTATTTTCAAAAAAACCATACAAAAGCTACATTTGTCATCATGATGCCGGAAAATCGAGCGGGTGCGCTTCACCAAGTATTATCGGCATTTGCATGGAGACAAATAGACCTTTCCAAAATAGAGTCTCGTCCGATGAAAACAGGATTAGGTAATTATTTTTTTATTATAGATGTCGTGATGGGGTATGATGATGTATTATTACCTGGCGTAAAACAGGAATTAGAATCACTTGGATTTTCTGTAGAAATTGTAGGGAGCTATTCAACGATTCAATTATAAAATGAAAAAGAGAAGGATGTTTTCCTTCTCTTTTATATTTTTTATGTTTCTTTTGATAACAGTGTACTAGCAATAATAGCCTGGAGGACAATAAGGATAATATGAGTATGATGGATATCCATAACCGTAGCCATATCCATAACCTCCAGCTAAAGTTCCTAATAAAGCACCTGTTGCTAAACCTCCAACGAACCCTGGGTAAAAAGGACGTCCAATTCCGAAGCCAGGACGGCCAAAACCTGGTCGACCAAATCCTCCTCCGAAAGGTCTGCGGTATTGATAATCATTATACATCTATTCAACCCCCCTTTTTCATAAGCTTAACTCTTACATAGTTACACTATGCAGGACAGACGCGGGAAGTTTGGGCGATAGAATTTTTACGAATTGTCATGTTTAAAGGAATAGAAAAAATTATTTTTCATTTAAAATATTAAACTTACGTATTCGGTATTGTAAGTTTTGTCTAGAGATGCCTAATATTTTTGCAGCCTTTGTAATATTTCCATTTTGCTCACTAAGCACCGTTAAGATATGTTGCTTTTCCTTATCTAATAAAGTGTTTTTTAAATTAAAATGGTTTTCTTCGTTCACGTTATTTGGTTTATTTACTTGTAATGTATCTAGGGGCGTAGTTAGATTGTTATTCATACTACTTACTTCATTAAAAAATCTTGTAGGTAAATGAAAAGAGGTAATAGTTGTTTCGTTTTCAACTAAATTCATTGCACCCTCAATCATATGCTCTAACTCACGAATATTACCAGGCCAGTTATGTTGTAAAAAGAATTGAGCTACATGATCATCTAGCTTCGCGACTGAATGTCCAAAAAGTCGATTGTATTTTTGGATAAAGAAATTTGCTAATAGTAGAATATCTTCTTTTCGTTCTCTTAGAGGAGGGAGGAAAAGTGATACAACACTTAAACGATAATATAAATCTTTTCGCAAGTGATTATTAGCAATTGCTTCTATGGGGTCTTCGTTAATTGTTGCAATAATTCGAACATCAAGCTCTTTTTCAGTCATATCACCGATTCGTCTGACTTTCCGATCCTGAAGTACTCTAAGTAACTTAGCTTGTAAATTAGGGCTAAGTGAATTGATTTCATCCAAAAGCAATGTTCCACCATTTGCTTCTTCAAATAAGCCAGGTTTATCGATTGCTCCTGTAAATGCTCCTTTTTTGGTACCGAATAGAATACTCTCAATTAAAGTTTCAGGAAGTGCAGCACAGTTTTGAGAAATAAACGGCTTGGTGGATCGATGACTAGCATTGTGAATACTTTGTGCAAATAATTCTTTACCTGTTCCTGTTTCTCCAATTAATAAAACGGATGAAGAAGTTCTTGCTGATCTTTTCGCATCATCAATGGTTAGTTTAAAAGAAGGTGATTCACCAATTAATTGTTCAAAAGTATATCGAGTATTACGATTTTGCATAATGCCATCTTGAACTGATTGTTTTAATTCGGTTACATCTCTAACCATTTCAATTGCGCCAACAATTTTATTTTCTTTCGTGATGGGATATGTATCGTTGATTGTCGTTACTTCTTTTCCTCTATTATTAAAGTATGATTGTTTAATATTTTTACGTATTTTTCCTTTTTGAAGAGCTTCTAATAAAGTGCTTGATTGATTATTTTGAAATGTGAATACATCTAATAGGTTCTTATGAAGTACATCTTCTTCATTCATCATTTCAATTTCCATCATTTTTCGATTATAGACAATCGTTTTTCCTTCTTGATTTACTACATGAATACCGATGTCAATTTCTTCTAATATTAGTTGAAGTAATTCATCGACGACTAAATTTGGATCTTTATCCTTTTTCATTGAAATCTCTCTTTTCTTGAAGTTAATCGAAAAACTGGCATTCTTTTCATTCGCAGGCATGGTTGTTAAATTAATTAAGAATTCGATTTTCACTCAAGCATAAAGCACGATATATTCTAGCTGTGCATTTGCTATTAATGAATAACGATTTCTTAGAAAAAGGCCTGCGTTTTTGATATGATTAAAAACGGATTTAAAATTGTTGCAAAAATTTGCTGTTTATTCTTTTTGCACTGCAAAGATTATATGCATATTCTAATGTAATTTGCACTTTAAGGCAAAAAAAATTTGCGTTTTATGAAAACGTTAACAGTTTTATGATGGAAAAAACATCTAAATGAGTACATTTTGTGAATTTTGAAGTTTTAGACATAATTGGCATGGAAATTGCTAAATAATTAAGTAAGAAACTAAATTTAATAAGAAATAATGGAGGAACTCATATGACAACTTACTCACAAAAAATAATTGATCAAACAAATCAATTTGGCGCAAACAACTATCATCCACTCCCAGTCGTTATCTCTAAAGCAGAAGGTATTTGGGTTACAGATCCAGAGGGCAATAAATATTTAGATATGTTAAGTGCTTACTCTTCAGTAAACCAAGGGCATCGTCACCCTAAAATTATCCAAGCTTTAAAAGACCAAGCTGATAAAGTTACATTAACTTCTCGTGCTTTCTATAGTGAAAACATGGGTGAGTGGTATGAAAAGGTAGCAAAGGTAACAAACAAAGAAATGATCTTACCTATGAATACTGGTGCTGAAGCAGTAGAAACAGCATTAAAAGCTGCTAGAAGATGGGCTTATGATGTTAAGGGTGTTGAAGAAAACCAAGCAGAAATTATTGCTTGTATTGGAAACTTCCATGGTCGTACATTAGCTGCAGTATCATTATCATCAGAAGAAGATTACAAACGCGGGTTTGGACCATTCATACCAGGAGTTAAATTAATTCCTTACGGTGATATTGAAGCATTGAAATCAGCAATTACACCAAATACTGCTGCACTATTAATTGAACCAATTCAAGGTGAAGCTGGTATTAACATCCCTAGAGATGGATTCTTACGTGAAGTTTCTGAAGTTTGTAAAAAAGAAAATGTATTATTCATTGCTGATGAAATCCAAACAGGTTTATGCCGTACTGGTAAAACTTTTGCATGTGATTGGGAAGAAGTAATTCCAGATATGTACATTTTAGGTAAAGCACTTGGTGGCGGCGTATTCCCAATTTCATGTGTGGCTGCAGATCGCTCAATCTTAGGTGTTTTTGAACCAGGTTCTCACGGTTCTACGTTTGGTGGAAATCCATTAGCTTGTGCAGTTTCTGTAGCAGCTTTAAACGTTCTAGAAGAAGAAAAATTAGCTGAGCGTTCAAATGAGCTTGGTAATTACTTTATGGAAAAACTAAAAGAAATCGATCATCCTCATATTAAAGAAGTAAGAGGACGCGGATTATTTATTGGTGTTGAACTTCATGTACCAGCACGTGTTTATTGTGAAGCATTAAAAAAACAAGGCTTATTATGTAAAGAAACACATGATACAGTTATTCGTTTTGCACCACCATTAATTATTTCAAAAGAAGATTTAGACTGGTCAATTCAGCAAATTAACGAAGTATTTAGCCAATATAAAGCCACTGTATAAATGGAGCGAGAACAATGACAACTATTATCCCAGGAAATGAAAAAGAATTAGAAATTCAAAAGAAAATCAAAGAAGAAGGCAGAGAGTTAATTGAGTCTACTCAAGAAGTAATTTCTGAAGCACTTCATAAACTTGGTTATTCAAAGGAACTTTATGAATTATTAAAAGAACCTTTACGATTTTTAACAGTTCAAATTCCAGTGCGAATGGATGATGGCTCAGTGAAAATTTTCACTGGCTATCGTTCACAACATAATGATGCTGTAGGTCCTACAAAAGGTGGAATTCGTTTCCATCCAGAGGTAAATGAGGATGAAGTTAAAGCATTATCAATGTGGATGAGCTTAAAATGTGGAATTGTTGATTTACCTTACGGCGGAGGAAAAGGTGGCATAATTTGTGATCCACGAAAAATGTCAGCATATGAGCTTGAGAGATTAAGTCGAGGATATGTTCGTGCAGTAAGTCAAATCGTTGGTCCAACGAAAGATATTCCTGCTCCAGATGTTTACACAAATCCTCAAATTATGGCTTGGATGATGGATGAGTATAGCAGAATCCAAGAGTTTGATTCACCTGGATTTATTACTGGTAAGCCACTTGTGTTAGGTGGTTCAGCAGGACGTGAAGCTGCTACTGCTCAAGGTGTAACAATCTGTATTGAAGAAGCTGCTAAACGTAAAGGTATTGAATTAAAGGGTGCTAGTGTCATTATTCAAGGATTCGGAAACGCGGGAAGCTTTTTAGCGAAATTTATGATTGAAGCTGGTGCAAAGGTAGTGGGAATTTCAGATGCACTTGGCGCATTATATGATTCAAATGGTTTAGATATTGAGTATTTATTAGATCGAAGAGATAGCTTTGGAACAGTTACAAACTTGTTCACAAATGTTATTTCAAACAAGGAATTACTTGAGAAGCCTTGTGATATTTTAGTTCCTGCTGCAATTTCGAATCAAATTACAATTGATAATGCTCATAATATTCAAGCATCAATTGTAGTTGAAGCTGCAAACGGTCCGACTACGTTAGAAGCTACTAAAATATTAACAGAGCGTGGAATTTTATTAGTTCCAGACGTGCTAGCAAGCGCTGGTGGAGTTTCTGTTTCTTATTTCGAGTGGGTTCAAAACAACCAAGGTTATTATTGGTCAGATGAAGAAGTAGCAGAAAAGTTACGTGATAAAATGGTTCGTTCATTTGATAGTGTTTACCAAACTTCAGTAAATCGTCAAGTGAATATGCGATTAGCGGCTTATATGGTTGGTATTCGTAAAATGGCGGAAGCTTCTCGTTTCCGTGGCTGGGTTTAATCTTAATTTATGCTCCAGATGGAAATGTTTCATCTGGGGCACTTATTATCTTAATCTATCAAAGTTTGACACAATTTAAAAAATATGAAAAAATAGTTTTTTAAATTGTAATATTATTTAGAGAAAATAATAATGTATACGCTTTCAGATATTGTGTGAAAAAATTCGATAGAGTACTTCATAGAATAGAGTCAACTTGCTTCTATCTAATATGAGAGGGAAAAATATATCCACTTCTATCAGAATATTTCAATAAATAGAGACAATTTATCGGTCAAGGGAGGTATTTTTCATGTTTCAACAAGAACAGGGGTTAAAAAAAGAGCTAAAAAGTAGACATTTGTTTATGATTGCGCTTGGGGGAATTATTGGTACAGGTTTATTTATGGGATCTGGCTTAACAATTAGTGAAGCAGGGCCAGGTGGTGCAATCGTTGCCTATTTAGTAGGTGGAATAGTAATGTATTTAACAATGCTTTGTCTTGGAGAGCTTGCTGTAAGATTACCTGATGCAGGTTCTTATCAAACATATGCTACTAAATATGTATCGCCATCAACTGGTTATGTTGTAGGGTGGATGTCATGGTTAAACTGGTCAGTAACGATTGGCCTAGAATTAATTACAGTCAGTATGTTAATGAAGAGATGGTTCCCAGATGTATCTACTTGGATCTGGTGTGTAGTATTTGGCGTACTATTATTCGCAGTTAATGCACTATCTACTAAAAGTTTCGCTGAAGTAGAGTTTTGGTTTGCTAGTATTAAGGTAGTTACAATCGTTGTATTTATTATTTTAGGCGCAGCTGTAATGTTTGGTATTGTATCTGTAGAAGGTACAAAGGCACCAATGCTTACAAACTTTACAGACCATGGTGGTTTATTCCCTAATGGTATCTTAGCAATTATTGTTACGATGGTTGCAGTTAACTTTTCGTTCCAAGGTAGTGAACTAGTAGGAATTGCAGCTGGTGAAAGTGAAGACCCAGCAAAAGCAGTACCTAAGGCTATTAATAATACTGTTTGGCGAATTCTAGTATTCTATATTTTATCAATGTTCGTTTTAGCTGGTTTATTCCCATGGGAAAAAGCTGGCTTAGTAGACAGCCCGTTTGTTGTTGTATTTGATAATATTGGTATTCCATATGCTGCAGATATTATGAACTTTGTTATTATTACAGCGGTATTATCTGTTGCAAACTCAGGATTATATGCAACTTCACGTATGATGTATTCTATGTCTCAAAAAGGCATGGTTAGTCCGGCTTTAGGGAAATTAAACAAAAAAGGTGTACCTTTAAACGCCTTAATTTTCAGTATGATCTTTGGATGTTTATCTCTATTATGTGGTATTTTTGCAGAGGATACAGTTTATTTATGGTTATTATCAATTGCTGGATTCGGAGCAGTTTTCATCTGGGCTAGCATTGCTTTATCAAATCTTTTAGGTAGAAAAAAATATATTCAAGAAGGTGGAAAAGTAGAGGATTTAAAATATAAAACTCCACTATATCCATTCGTACCAATTGTTGCTTTAGTACTTAATGTTGCTGTAATGATCAGCTTGGCATTTATTCCTGAACAACGTATTGCTTTATACTGTGGTATACCGTTTATGATTATTTGTTTAATCTATTACCATTTATCGGCAAAGAACAAAATTGAGAAGTTTGAACTGGAAGAAAATAAAAAGATTAGTTAATTTTCAGACTGTTGACAATCGCTCGCTTTCTTCGTTGCTTCGCCTGCTTGCGGTGCTCATTACTGTTAAAGGTAACTCCGCTCCTCATCCGGCTCATGAGCCTCGAAAGACAAGCGTTTTTAATCAGTCAGATCTCTTAGCTTTTGTATTTTGTTCAAAATGAAAAGGAAGAGTAGCGTAAAGCTACTCTTCCTTTTTTTATGCTTATTTATTTTTTTCTGATTCTTCACTTGTTACAGTGATTTCTTGTAAATGCCCTTGGAACCCTTGACCAGGAGTAATATCATAACCTTTTACTCGGTTGTTTACTCCGTCTAATCCAAAGCGGAATAGAGTAGGGATTAATGGTACTTCTTCACTTACAAGCTCTTGCCAATTGTTATAGACCTCTTGACGGTGGTTTTCATCAAAAGAATCAGGAGAGATACCATCTTTTAATAGTTGATCATTTTCATCATTTACCCAACGAACATAGTTAAATGGTGCATTTTTAGACCAAATTCCAGATGGATCTGGGTCAGAACCAGTTCCCCAAGCTGCTGCGAATACTTCGATTTTTGGATCATCTTTTTCAACCATTTCATAGAATGAGTTGAATTCATGTAAACGTCCGTCTAATAATTGAACATCTAAACCAACATCTTTCCAAGCTTGTAAGTAGAATTGTGCTAATGGTTCTGCGATATCGCCACCACTCATAGATGCAAAGTTGATTTTGAACTCTTTACCATTTGGATCTTCACGTAAACCGTCACCAGTTACATCTTTGTAGCCAGCTTCATCAAGTAAAGATTTTGCTTTCTTAGGATCATAATCATAACCTTTAAGGTTTTTATCAAAGTATTTTGGGAATGAAGGTGGAATAACAGATGTTGCAGGGAATCTTAGCCCTTTATATAGTTTTTCACCTACAGATTTGTTATCAAGTGCATAAGCCATTGCTTGACGTAAACGTTTATCAGCGAACTTTGGATTATCCATTACGTTGACTCCATTTTTCGCGTCATAATGACCTAATTTAAATCCAATATATGAGTAAGATAACTCAGTTCTACCAAGTAACTGAATATTTTTTAATGATTTTGCTTTATCATATTGGTCAGCAGAAACTGAAGCAATATCAATATCACCATTTTCTAATGACGCAGTTGCAATCGTAGGGTTAACTACTTTTAATAGTACGCCATCTAATTTTGGAGCACCATTCCAATAGTCTTTAAATGCTTCGAACTCAACAGCTTCACCTGGAGTGATTTTCTTAATTTTGAAAGGACCAAATCCGATTGGTTCTTTACGAATTTGTTTAGATTCTACTAATTTATCGATTGCCACATCGCCTAAATATTTTTTAGGAAGAGGGTAAGTCCATAAACCAGTAAGAACTGATGGATTTGCTTCTTTAAAAGTAATTGAGATCGTTTGTGGATCGATTACTTTCACACCAGAAATGTTTTTTGCTTTTCCTGTGTGATATTCTTCCATACCTTCAATCATTGACATTTGTGTATCATAACGTACACCAGTGTATTTAGGGCTACCAATTACAAGGTAAGCATATTCTAAATCTTCTGCAGTTACTGGGTTACCATCATGCCATTTTACATTATCTTTAATTTTTAAAGTGATTACTTTTTTATCTTCACTTAATTCGTATGTAGCAGCACCATCTTGATCATATACATAGTTCTCATCTGTTGAAAGTAGTGCTTCATCAAAGAACTGTAATACTTCAGAGTCTGGTTGACCTTCATAAAATACAGTATTTAAAATACCTTCAAATGGTGTATCAGAAATTAGACCATACTTTAACACACCACCAGCAATTGCTTCTTTATCATTTTTTACTTTTACAGGAAATGCAGATGTTTCTACTTTTTCTGTAGGTTTAGCTGATGTTGGCTTGTCGTCTCCGCCTTTACAAGCTGAAAGGATTAGCATAGAAACCGCCATTGCACTTAATACTTTTGAAAAGCTTTTTACATTTTTCATAATTTCACTCTCCTTAAAGTTGTTTAACCTCTTCTTTGCCTTGCATCAGCTGCACGCTTTAGCGCTTCACCGATAAAATTTATACTTAGCATGAGCACTAAAATCATGCCCGATGCAGGTAACCAAATCCACCATTTATTCTGTAGAACATCTGGGTTTGTTGCATATGCTACAAGTGTTCCTAAGCTTGGAGTGCTTTCAGGTAAACCGAATCCTAAGAAGGTAAGACCAGATTCAATCCCGATATTTCCAGCTAAGTTTAACGTAAATGCTACAATAATAAGTGAGCTTACATTTGGTAATAAATGAGTTAATATGATTTTCCAGTTAGGTGTTCCAAGAGCCTTCGCTGCTGCAATATAATCCAATTCACTTTCAGACAATACTTTAGAGCGAATTAGCCTTGCTTTACCTGTCCATAAGAAAATACTCATAATCAACACAAAATTAGGAATCGTAAATTTTGGTACGACAGTTACAAATACTATGATTAACATTAATGTTGGCAGAGATAGAATAAAGTCGATGATCCGCATGACAATACCATCTACCAAACCACCAAAGTAGCCAGCAATTAATCCTAATGATAAGCCTAGAATATTCGTAATGATTGTGATAAATAAACCGATTGTAAAAGAGTTTTTCGTTCCAATAATTAATTGTCCAAATACATCACGTCCACCATAATCAGTACCAAGCCAATGTAGTGAAGAAGGGGGCTGATAGATTGATAGGAAGTCTACCTTCGTAATCTGGTCTTGATCTAAAATAAGCGATGCACCATAAACAGTAATTAGGATTAGACTCAAAATAATCAGTGAAGCTAATGCCATTCGGTCACGTTTGAACTCTGACCAAATTACACTAAAGCCAGAGGGACTTTTTGATTTTTCTATTAGTTGTTTTTGATTTTCAAGTTTCAATTCCATTATTTTCACCTACCTTAATCGATCCGAATACGAGGATCAACTATGCTTAATATGATGTCAGAAATCAATGTTCCAAATAATGTTGCTAAGCTTGTCATAAGTACAAGTGCATTTACAACTGTAAAATCGCGAAGCATCACGGATTTAATGAAGAGCTGTCCAATTCCTGGGTAACCAAAAATTGATTCTAAGAAGATAGACCCAGCTATTAAACCAGTAATCTCGTAACCTAAAAAAGCAGCAATTGGTAAAAATGAATTTCGTAGAATATGTCTTGAATAAATTTTAGATTCAGGAACACCTTTTGACTTAGCTGTTCTAACAAAGTCTTTGACCTTTGTATCTATAATTTCACTACGCAAATACTGTGAAATACCAACAGTAGAGATTAGGGCACCGGCCATTGAAGGCAGGACAAGATGTTGAAGTTTACTCATATAATAAGCAAACGTTCCATTATCAATTTGCGGATCAACACTACCGCCAGTAGGGAATAGATCTAAGTAAAAACCAAAGATAAATAATACGATAAGTCCAAAGATAAATAATGGTGTTGCAAAACCAATATAGTTATACCCGGTGACGAGTTTGTCAGCCCAAGTATCATTCCAACGACCACTTATTATGCCGAGTGGAATCGCTAAAATATATGTAAGGATAAATACACATAGTGCAAGTAATACAGTGTTTCCAATTCGTTCTCCGATAACATCTGTTACAGCTAGTTTATGTGTGTAAGAGATGCCAAAATCACCTTTTACTACATTTTTTATCCAATTAACATATTGAACTTGTACGGGATCATCTAATCCCATCTGCTTTCGAATTTCAGCGATACGTTCTGGAGATGCTTTTGGATCCAATTGTTTACCAGTAAGAGCATCACCTGGCATCGCTTTAGCGAGCGCAAAAATTAATATACTCAAAATAATCATTTGAGGAATCATAATGAGCACTCTGCGAAGTAAAAATTTCCACATATAGCTTTCTCCTTTCTATGGAAGTGCTACTCGATGAGTATCAGATATTTGTTTTAAATCGTAAGGACGACCATTTGCATCAAAGTAAGAAGAAGAGTTCTTTTCATATTCATTTCGTACTTCCTGTCTAGCATTAATTTTTTCAGCTCGTACTTCCGGGCGAATATCAGGAATAGCTGCAATTAGACGTCTTGTATAAATATGTTGTGGGTTAGATAAAATATCTTCTGTCGTTCCTTCTTCAACAAGTCTTCCACGATACATAACACCAATTCGATCACATAAATGACGAATAACGCCAAGGTCATGACCAATAAATAAGTAAGTTAATTTGAATTCCTCTTGTAGGTCCTGTAAAAAGTTTAGTACTTGTGCTTGTACAGATACATCAAGGGCTGAAACTGGCTCATCAGCAACAATCAACTTTGGTTGTAAAGTTAAAGCTCTAGCTATACCAATTCGTTGACGTTGTCCACCGGAAAACTCATGTGGATATTTGAAAAGCGCTTCTGGTGGTAATCCAACCTTTTGTAAATAGTAAAGTACTTTTTCTCGCTCTTCATCCGGAGATAGTTTTTCAAAGTTTCTTAATGGCTCAGCAACTAAATCTATGATTCTTTTCTTAGGATTTAATGAAGAGTACGGATCCTGGAAAATCATTTGAATTTCTTTTCGAAATGCTCTCATTTGCTTCTTACTTAAAGAAATTAGATCATTTTCCTCAAATTCGATACTTCCACCAGTTGCTTTTGTTAACTGTAAAATGGCCTTACCAGCAGTTGATTTACCACTACCAGATTCACCGATTAAACCATATGTTTCACCTTCTCGTAATTCAAATGAAATTCCATCAACAGCTCGAACATAATCAACGACTGTTCTGAAAACTCCACCACGTATTGGAAAATGTACTTTTAAGTCTTCAACCTTTAATAGAGACATTTACAATCGGTGCTCCTTTCTCATTCTTGAAATGAAAATGCTTATAACAAGAACAACGGACATAATGGTTTGGTGTTACTTCATGTAAACCTGGCTGCTCTTCGTGAGCATAAGATTGAATCCACGGAATGCGGTGACTAAATCGGCAGCCCGTTCTTGGTAATTTATCTAAAGGTGGGACAGTACCCTCGATAATATGAAGTCTTTGATTTTTTGAATGAGTAGTAGGTATAGAGTTTAATAGAGAACGAGTATATGGGTGTAAAGGTTGATTGAAAATTTCTTCAACTGTCCCCGTTTCAATAATCTGACCCGCATACATTACGGCTACTCGATCAGCGACCTCAGCAACAACACTTAAATCATGTGTGATCAGGATAATACCAAGTTTTGTTTCTTTTTGAATTTCTTTCAGCAAATCCAATATTTGTGCTTGAATCGTTACATCCAGCGCAGTCGTAGGCTCGTCCGCGATAATAAACGATGGATTGCAGGCAATCGCAATAGAAATCATAACCCTCTGCCTCATACCACCAGAGAGTTCGTGTGGATATTGCTTATATGTAATTGAAGGCTTTGGAATTCCAACTTGAGTAAGTAATTGTAAAGCACGTTCTTTTTTTTGTGAGGATGATAAGCTTGTATGGTAATCTAAATTTTCTTCAATTTGTTTACCGACTGTCATTAATGGATTAAGTGCAGTAAGAGGTTCTTGGAAAATCATTCCGATTTCTCTACCTCGAATTTTATTCATATTACTATCAGATAATGATAATAAGTTTCTTCCCTTGTAATTGATGGAACCTTCCATCTTTGTACGTTTATTTTGATGAAGGCCTAAAATAGAAAGAGCTAAAGCACTTTTACCGCAGCCAGATTCACCAACAATTGCTAAAATTTCATTTTCGTGAACAGTTAACGAAACATCATCTACAGCTGGGTAATACTGATTACTTATACGAAATGATGTTGTTAAATGCTCAATTTCCAAAAGAGGTTTTGACATTATTAGTCTCCTTTCGCGTAATTGTAAGGAAATTGTTAGTTTATTTAGAATTTTCATAAGTATAATATATATTATGCAAATGTTTCAATATTAAAACAATTGACACAACTTATAGGTATTTAGACTTAGTTTTATTATTTTCTGTATTTCGACTTTGGTATAAAATGGGTCGGAAAGATGAGGGTAACAATTAAAATCATTGAAAATATGCGATACATACTGGAAAAAGAGGAAGTAATGGAGCTTCAATTAATTAGAAAATATTTGTTGCAATTAGAAATAAAGTGATAAAGAGGTGATAGAGAATTAAGAAGAATCGTGTCGATTAATGATGTAATTTTGTAGAAAATATAATAGGATATATGGGTTAGATAGGTTGAAATCCCTAGTTACTTTAGCCTAGTTTTTGTAGGTAATTGGGACTAAACTGAGTTGAACTGCTCATGGAACTCATGGATTAGAACAATATGCTTTACATTCTATTAATAAATCGTAACAAATGGCGTTTTTGTTTTTTGGGGTTCGAGTATATGACTTCAGAAATTTACAACGGAAGGTGCGAGACTCCTGAGGGAGATGTGGGAAGGCTAAAGTCCCCGGAGGGCAAGTAAGGTAGGTATGCTAAAACCACGACGTCCTGTCGTAACGCATATATGATCCACATCATGTGGACCCGAAGCTCAAGCTCATACCCCACGGAAAGGGAGCATCCTGGAGTTGTAATCAACTAACGCATTCATAAACAGTGGATATGAAAGAGGTTAGATAATTAAAACAAATGTTTGTTTTAACGAAAAGAAGCATCTTTTTTACATACAAAAACAATTAATAATAGAAAAAACAGTGTAAACAACAAAGAATGATGAATCATTCAATGCAGTTATACACTGTTTTTTATTAACCTAAAAATGCTTTTAACATCCAAATATGTTTTGAAAGTTGTTCGCGAATTGCTAATAACATATCATTTGTGACAGAATCGTTTTCAAATTCTGTGATTTCCATGCCATCCTTTAAATCTTCTATTAAGTATTGGTAGTCATGAATTAGGTCTTGAACCATACCTTCTGCCTTTACTAATTTGTTGGCTTCGTTAATCCCAGAAGTATCTAGATACTCTCTCATAGTAGCAAGTGGTTTTCCACCAATTGTTAATACACGCTCTGCTAGCTCATCAATATGTATACTAGCTTCGTTGTAAAGTTCCTCGAATTTAGCATGTAAGGTAAAGAAGTCTCCTCCTTTAACATACCAGTGATAGTTATGTAATTTTACATATAACACATTCCAGTCAGCTAATTGTTTGTTTAATACATCTACAGTCGTTTTTGTGATGGACGTATCCATTTAAATTTCCTCCTCTAATAATTCAAGAGTTCATGGTGTCTACGATAATCATGTACAACCATCATATATGATATTGAGTAGAAATAGTCATGGTAATATTTGATAACTAAGTGAACAATTAGTAAAATTAACGATTTATAGAAAATAATGCCCCCCAAAAAAATAAAACCATCCATTATATGAATGATTTTACAATTTTTTCAATTAGAATGATCCCCTTTTTCAACATCGGGAGGTTTTGCATCAATAATATGCTCATCGTCCACTTGTAATGAATTTTTTAATAGCATGAAAAATGCTCCAATACCACCTAAAAGTATAATCGTAAAAATGAAGAAAATGAGGATGTCATAAATCAAAACATAAACCTCCTTTGATATTTTTTACTGTATTTATTTATATGAGTGAGGATTGGAGCAAATAACTATAATTCACAAAGTGTTCAATAATTTTATGAATATTTTCCTCAGACTACTAATAAACGCTCGCTTTCTTCTTTGCTCCGTCTGCATGCGGTGATCATTACCGCAAAAAGGTAATTCTGCTCCTCATCCGGCTTTGCGCCTCGAAAAGCAAGTGTTTTCAGTCAATCTGAATCTCTTTGTCAACAAACTTTATATCGCTTTGAAAACAGCTCAGGATAGAAAAAACCCTACTCAAGAAAGAGTAGGGTAATGAGAATATGAATGATGAATATTAAGCAGCTTGATTCTTTTTAACGTTAGCAAGAACTGGAGCTGTTGAAAGTAAAAATACTAAAATGATTGCACAAATGATAAACGATGGAACCATATACCAAGCATTATAAACTAAAGAATATAATGACACTGGTGTTCCTTTTGGAGCATATGAACCAAAAAACACGATTCCTGAAATATAATGACAGATAAAACGGACTAGTGAACCAATAAAAGTACCTACTATTATAAAGGTAGTCGCAGCTGCTTTATTGCCACTTGTTAAATTAGTTTTAACTTGTTTATAAACAATGCCAGCTAAACCTAGCCCTGTGAAAGCGATAATGTAGTCTAATAATATTTGGATTGGATGAACAAAATAAAAGTTGGTTACTAATTGTAGTGCAGCAAGTAATAAGCCAGTTATTAAACCTTGTTTGATTCCCCAACGAAATGCGATTAAAAAAACAGGAAGCATTGATAATGACACAGATCCACCTTGTGGAGCTTTAAATAATGGAAGTAAATCAAAAACCATTGCTAAGGCGGCACACATAGCAATTTCAACCATCATTTGTATTTTTGAATTTCTCATAAAAGATTCCCCCTTATCTCTCTTTGACAACACTCATTGTAAATGAAGCACTTTGGAATAGAGTTTGGATAACTCTTTCAATAGAAGTGTAAATTAGGGAGAGGAATGGTAAAAATAAAAAAAGTAACACTGGTAGCATGATGATCCCAGGGTTACTTTTTCATCGTGCCACATCCCTACGTTAGTATTAACTAACAGGTTCGAAGGGTAAGAATAGTTATACTATTCACTCTCAGCCTCATGGCTCCCCTTGTGGTTCATCGTACATTTAGTTGTCATTACTAAATATAGTCAATATGTTTTAAAAATACAATCATTTTATACGATTAAAATTAAAAAATTTAATCATAAAAAGATAGTAAACCCTATTGAAATGGTTAAATCGATAATCTATATGTGTTCTTACTTGAAAATGTTCATTATGAGTATAATCTTGTTGATTTTAAGTTAAATTATTCACTTTAGCTTTCCTTTTCTTTTTAAATTAGAAAGTGTAGAATGGAATCGAAACTAACAGCTAAATTTTGGCAAAAAGTGTAAAAAATTTGAAGGAGACATCGAAATGATTCATGTATTATTTGTCTGTTTAGGTAACATTTGTCGCTCGCCAATGGCAGAGGCTGTTTTTCGTCAGATAGTGACAGAAAAAGGGTTAGAAAAACAATTTGTGATTGATTCTGCAGGCACTGGAGATTGGCATATTGGTCACTCACCACACAAGGGAACAAAGGAATTACTAGGTCAAAAAGGCATAAATTGCGAAGGTATGAAAGCTCGAAAAGTGACAGATAATGACTTTAAATATTTTAGTTATATTGTTGCTATGGATGCACAGAATAAAGAGGATTTAATGAATTTAGCAAGAAATAATTCTATAGGAGAAATATCACTCCTTTCAGATTACGTACCAACGTCATTATGGAAGGAAGTACCTGATCCGTATTATACGGGAAATTTTGATGAAGTATATAACATCGTTGAGGAAGGCTGCTCACATTTACTTCAACACATTTTAAAGCAACACCAACTAACTGTTTAGAGGAGGATGTAGAATGTCAAAACGTAACAAAGCTTTACGCAATATTCTTGTCGGAGTCGCAATTGGTGCAGGAGTTACTTTACTGAACAAAGAAAATCGTGAAAAAATTTCACGAAAAGGTAAAAGTGTAACAAAGAAGTTAAATCAAATTAAAGAAGATCCAGAATTAGTAAAAGGAGCGGTGCGCTCTCAACTGAAGGTTGTTCAGAATTCTGTTGAAAAATTAGAAGATAACGTTCAACTTGTAAAAGATAAGTGGATTGAAATTAAAGATTCTACGATCAACAAGTTTGAAACGGTTAAAGGAGCTTCTAAAGTTGTATCTGGGGATGCTGCTGAGGAAGTTGAAGAGAAAGTAGAAAACGCTATTAAAGCAGTGAATGAGCCTGTAGAAAAAAAGGTAGATCCATTTGAAGATAAAGTAGAAGATCAAGTAGAAGCGCAATTAGCTGCAACTCTTGAAGGTGTTGAAGACATTAATGAAGAGAATGCAGAAGAAGTAGAAGAGAAAGTTGAATCAGTTTTATTATCGAGTATATCTACATCAACTCCATCAAAAGAATAAACACATTGAAGGTGTAAACTTGATTAGCAAAAAGAATTTGTTTGTAGCATTTGTATGGGATTTAGTGAAAAAGTGTATGGCAGACGATATTGTGTCTCGTTCAGCGGAGCTAGCATATTACTTCATGCTATCTCTTTTTCCATTTCTTTTAGTTTTAACTCAGGTCATTATCTATTTACCGATATCAAACGATGAAGTTCTTGCATTTTTAAGTCAATATGCTCCTCCAGATGCCATGGCAATTATTAAGAGTAATTTGCAATTAATAATTGGACAGTCACATGGTGGGGTATTATCATTCGGGTTAGTTGCAACAATTTGGGCATCTTCTAATGCGATAAATGCAATAATTAGAGCATTTAACGATGCATATGACGTAGAAGATAAAAGAAATTACTTTGTTACAAGAGGAGTTTCTATTCTACTAACTTTAATTATGGTGTTTGTAATTGTATTTGCTCTTTTAATCCCAGTATTTGGGAAAGTTATTGCCGAATTCTTATTTGAGTTTTTTGGTATTTCTGATGACTTTTTATATACATGGAGTATTATCCGTTGGTCCTTGAGTTTTATCATATTATTTTTGGTGTTTACTGTCCTATATTCTATAGGGCCAAGTAAGGTGGTACATGTGAAAAAGGTGTTCTTTGGCTCACTATTTGCAACGCTAGGATGGATTATCTCGTCATTTGGTTTTGCATATTATGTAGATAATTTCGGCGATTTCACCGGACATTACGGAAGTTTGGGCGGCATAATTGTTTTAATGATTTGGTTTTATATTTCAGCCATGGTCGTTGTGATTGGTGGAGAGATTAATGCCTATTTAAAGCAAAGAAAAATGCACGTTTAACATTTTTGGAGGTAACTTCCATGAGTAGTCTTTTACGAGTTAGATAAACTATAAAAGACTTCAAATAAGGGAGGGAATGTTCATGAGTAATAACAAACAAAACCATAATGATAAGTCTAACAAAAAACAAAAAAGTAGTTCTCATCCAAAACATAAAACGAGTGGTTCAGCAAACGGACATAACGATTACCATTAAGTAAAAAAAGCGCAAAGTACAATGAATAGATCATCGTACTTTGCGCTTTTTTATTAATTTCTTAATAATCTTAATGAGTTTAATATAACTAAAATTGTACTACCTTCATGTCCAATAACCCCGTAAGGTAAATCAATGATTTGTAAAAAGTTTGAACAAATCAAAAATGTAATCACTGTTAATGAGAAAATGATATTTTGCTTAACTATTTTATTCATACGCTTCGATAAAGTAATGGCTTTAGAGATTTTTGTTAAGTCATTTTTCATTAAAACAACATCGGCCGTCTCTAATGCGACACCAGTACCGCCACCCATTGCAATACCTACATTTGCAGTAGCTAGAGCTGGAGCGTCATTAATTCCATCACCGACCATTGCGACCTGACCATAACGTTCTTTTAGTTTTTTAACGATTGATACTTTTTCATCAGGTAAGCATGAAGCGAAGAATTCATTTATTTTACTTTCTTCAGCAATAGCTTTTGCAGTTTGTTCAGAATCCCCTGTAATCATAACTGTTTGGACGCCTAATTTATTTAATGTTTTTAATGCATTTTTTGTTTCACTTCGTACTAAATCTTTTAATGAGAAGATAGCGATTAAAGTATCTTCAGTTCCTACATAAACAATTGTATTTCCTTCATTTTCTGCATTTTCTTCAAAATGGATAAAAGGATTATGTTTTACAGTGACAAATTCTTTTTTTCCAACTCGGTATGTTGAACCATTTACGACTGCAGATACACCAAAACCAGCGTGATCATCAATCTGTTCAAAAGAAGTAGATACTGTAGCCCCTTGTTTAGTAGCATAATCAACAATTGCTGCTGCAAGTGGATGAGTAGAATAACGTTCAATTGAAGCAATAATTGATAATAATTCAACACGGTCCATTTCATTTATCATTTCAAATCCAGTAACTTCTGGTTTTCCCAATGTTAAAGTTCCAGTTTTATCGAAGGCAATTGCTTTTAAAACGGCCAATCGTTCTAAATGAACACCACCTTTAACAAGGATACCGGACTTAGCACCATTTGAAATTGCTGATAGTACTGCAGGTGTAATCGATGCTACTAATGCACAAGGTGATGCAACTACTAATAAAATCATTGCGCGATAAAAAGTTGTTGTCCATGACCAATCTAAAAGGAAATGAGGTAAGAACATCATAATGAATACTGCGATTAAAACACCTTTTACGTAGACACCCTCAAATTGATCAATAAACTGTTGAGAAGGTGTTTTTTCACTTTGTGCTGTTTGAACAAGATTGATAATTTTTTGGAAAAGTGTTTCATCACTATGCTTTGTAATTTCTACAACTAGAGTTCCTTTAATATTAATCGTACCTGCGAAAACCTCATCTTTTAAAGCCTTAACAACCGGAATGGATTCTCCAGTAAGTGCTGATTCATCTACTAATGTTTCACCTTTCATAATTTGGCCGTCAGCAGGAATTCGTTCACCAGCTTTAATCAGAATCAAATCACCAAGATTTAGATTTTTTATGCTTACAACTTCTTCTAATTCTCCATTTATTCGAATGGCAGTTTGAGGTTGTAAAGATAATAGAGAAGATATTTCTTGATTCGTTTTGTTTAATGTATAAGTTTCAAGTGCTCCACTCAAAGCAAAGATAAAAATTAATACGGCACCTTCAGTCCAATATCCGATAATAGCTGAACCGATTGCTGCAAAAATCATTAGCATTTCAACATTTAGTTCTTTCTCAGCGATCGTATCTTCAATACCTTCTTTCGCTTTAGCAAAGCCTCCTATACAAAAAGCCAACACATATAACGAGATAGAGAAGGTTGAATGTTTGTCGTTTACGAATGAAGCAATTAATATTAAAACTCCTGACATTAAAGCGGCAATTAATTCACCGTGCTTTGCAAGAAAATTAGATGAAGCCTCGTGATCGGCTTCATATGTATTTTGTATATTTGATACTTTTGTACTTGCTTCCATAATAATACCCCTTTCTTTTTATGCAATTGAGAAAAATAATCAAATTCACTACCCTTATAAAACGACGAAAGCTGCCGTCCTTAGGACAGCAGCATACTTTTATAAGTTGGTTTTTCCATAATATATAGTTTCTAAGTTGAAAAAGAATCATTTGGCTAGATTAAAATAATTCTTATTAAATATATATTACCATATTCCAACAAGTGTGATGAAATTATTTGCTTAAAAGTCAAAAATTAAGCAAATTTAATCAAAAAGAATTAGAAATGTAGTAAGATTGACATTGAATTAGAAACTATACACGTACTATTAACAAGTTAGAAAAGTAAAAGAGAAAGGGAGGGGGATCTGTGACAGCTAAAAAATTTTTTACACATCCTTTTGGCGTTATATCTTCAGCTATTATTACAACATTTTTATGGGGAAGTGCTTTTCCATTTATTAAGCTTAGTTACGAACATTTAGAAATTGGGAAAACTGACATTTGGGAGCAAATGCTATTTGCAGGTTATCGATTTTTCTTGGCTTCGATCTTAATATTAATATTTTTCACACTGCTAGGTCGAAAATTAACTTTTAAACGAGATACAGTGCTAGTTGTTGGAAAAGTAGGGCTGTTTCAGACTTTTTTACAATATGTACTATTTTACATTGGTCTAAGTTACTCAACAGGTGTTCAAGGATCAATTATCGCAGGAACGACTTCGTTCTTTCAACTGTTAGCCGCACATTTTATGTATAAGAATGATCGATTATCATTCAAAAAAATACTTGGTGTTACAGTTGGATTTGCCGGTGTGATTATTGTGAATATAACGAAGGGAACACTTTCGTTGCACTTAGGTATAGGTGAGATATTATTATTAATTGCGATGGCATTTGGTGGTTACGGAAATGTTTTTGCAAAGGAAGCAGCAAAAAAAGTGGATGTAGCCTATTTGACTGCTTATCAAATGATGATGGGATCGTTTGGCTTATTATTAATAGGTGGTATAGCTGCAGGGTTTTTACCGTTTCATTTTAATTTAGTAACTTTTGGTATGTTACTTTATTTATCTCTTTTATCTTCAGTGGGCTTCATTTTATGGAATAATGTGATGAAATATAATCAGGTTGGTAAAGTTTCAATGTATTTATTTTTAGTACCTGTTTTTGGTGTTATGTTATCATCTTTTATGCTTCATGAAGCTTTGTCTTATCTAGTATTTATTGGTTTGATGATGGTAACAGCAGGGATTATTATTGTAAATTACCAAAGGGATCAGAAGAATGCTGAGATTAGTAAGAGTGCATCTTAATATGTAATGAATCTGTACTCATATATAAATAGGAAAAAACCGTCTATGAAAATAGGCGGTTTTTTTGTTTGTCTAATTTTAATTTTGAGTAGAGAGGTTTGTTGCTTTCCGTGGGGCTAGCGGTTAGCTAAGAAGATTCGTTAATCAATAATAATCTAGTAATCGTCTTTTTTTATAGATTCATAGAAAATTAAATATTAGTCAATATATTCCACCCTATTGTTCAAACCACTCTGTTTTCACTATTTCGTTGGTAAATTAAGATGAAGTTGGAGGTGGTTATATGCTCGAAACAAACAAGGTTTCAAGTGATTCCGTTCTTGAGGGAAAACAAAGGGCGAAAAGAACGGGTCTAAAAAAATTAAAAAAGGCGTTCAATTTCTTTAGTTTTGTAGGACCTGTTTATCTAGTATTTATAGCAATTGTATTGGTTCCTTTTATTATGGGTATTTATTATTCATTTACTGATTGGAATGGAATTACTGGACATATAAAAATGGTAGGTTTAGAGAATTATAAGTATATTTTTAAGGATGATTTAGCTTTTATTGCGTCCTTTAAATTGACAGCAAAATATACTGTAATTGCCGTCATTTTAACGAATATAGTTGGCTTTGGGTTGGCTCTATTAGTTACGCAGGCTTTAAAGTCACGCAATATTTTACGAACGATCTTTTTTATGCCTAATCTCATTGGTGGTTTATTACTAGGCTTTATTTGGCAATTCATATTTAATCAGGGATTAATCTCACTTGGAAGTACGTTGAAATTAAAGTTTTTAGAGACTGCGATGCTTGGGACTGCTAATGGAGCATTTTGGGCCATTGTCATTGTCGCTGTGTGGCAAGGTGCAGGATATATTATGGTTATTTACGTCGCAGCATTGCAAGGTGTGCCAAATGATTTAATCGAGGCGGCTAAAATTGATGGAGCGAATAGATTTCAAGTTTTAAAGAAAATTACAATACCGATGGTTGCTCCAGCGGTTACTGTTTGCTTATTTTTAACAATTTCTTGGTCTTTTAAAATTTTTGATACGAATTTATCATTGACGGGTGGTGGCCCATTCGGATCGACAGAAATGCTAGCTTATAATATTTATAAAGAAGCATTTACGAATAATAATTTCGGAATTGGAGAAGCGAAAGCAATTGTGTTTTTCGTAGTAGTATCTGTGATTACGATCATTCAAGTGTATCTATCTAAGAAAAGGGAGGTAGAGATGTGATGAAAAAGGAAAAGTATACATTTAATCTATTTTCGTTAGAAATTCTGGCTATCATAATCGCATTTTTATTCTTAGTCCCTTTTTATTATGTAATTGTTAATTCGTTCAAATCGTTTGCGGACATTCTTTCAAATACATCTGCTTTACCTAAGTCCTTGGATCTTTCGAATTACAAAGAAGCATGGAAAATTATGCATTTTGGAAAAGCTCTTCTCAATTCACTGATTATTACAATTGCTAGTAACTTGGTGATTGTGGTGTTTTGTTCAATGGCGGCATACAAACTTGTTAGAACGAAAAATAAAATTTCAGCAGTATTGTTTTTTATATTAGTATCAGCAATGGTCATTCCTTTTCAATCAATCATGATTCCATTGATGAAAGTGGGAGATAAATTACATTTAATAGAAAGTCATTGGGGATTGGTAGTGATGTATTTGGGATTTGGCTCTGCCTTATCTATCTTTTTATACCACGGTTTTATTAAAACAATTCCGATTGAATTAGAAGAAGCTGCAATTATCGATGGTTGCTCACCATTTATGGTTTTCTGGAAGGTAGTTTTCCCATTATTAAAACCGATTACAGTCACAATTGTTATTTTAAATACATTGTGGATCTGGAATGACTTTTTATTGCCATCACTAGTTTTAGGTGAGGAACAACGAACCATTCCGTTATCTACATTCTATTTCTTTAGTGCCTATATGAAGCAATGGCATTTAGCATTGGCTGGCTTAATTTTAGGGGTTACTCCTCTATTAATCTTTTTCTTTGCTGTGCAAAAACATATTATTAAAGGAATTACGAGTGGTTCTATTAAGTGAAATTGGATTAGGAAAATATCATCAATTTTTTCCACCCAATAGGTCAATTTTAACTATCTATGTAAGAAAACTTTTACAAGTATAATGTAAACGTATTCATAATAATTTTTTAAAAAATGGGGGTTTTAAGGTGAAGATTAAAGCGATTAAAGCTGTAGCTGCACTATCAGCATCATTTGTACTATTAACTTCAGTCGGAGCAAATGGCGCATTTGCAAAAAGTACAACACAAGCAACAAGTAGTAAAAAAGTTACATTAAACGTTTTCCAATTTAAAGCTGAAATTGCAAAAGATTTTGAAGCGATGGCAAAGGATTACCATAAGGCTTATCCAAACGTAACAGTAAAAGTAACGACTGTTGGTGGAGGAGCAGATTATGGAGCAGCTCTTAAAGCAGAATTTGCAAAAGGAAAAGGACCAGATATCTTTAATAATGGTGGATTCCAAGAAGCAGTTACATGGAAAGATAAATTAGAAGATTTATCAAAAGAACCATGGGTGAAAAACCTTTATAAAGGTACTGAAAAACCTATGACGATGAATGGTAAACTTTACGGTATGCCAATGAATACTGAAGGTTATGGTTTTATCTATAATAAAGATTTATTCAAAAAGGCTGGCATTACAACTTTACCAAAAACAATTTCAGAATTAGAAGCCGCTAGTAAAAAGCTTAAAGCAAAAGGAATCACAGCATTTTCTGTTGGGTATGCAGAGTGGTGGATTCTAGGTATTCATTTATTAAATATCCCGTTTGCACAACAATCAAATCCTGATCAATTCATTAAAGATGTTAATTCAGGTAAAGTAAAAATTTCAGATAATAAGAAGTTTAAAGAGTGGGTTAAATTACTAGATTTAACTGTTAAATATGGTAATAAAAATCCATTAACTACAGACTACAATAAACAAGTTACACAGTTTGCAAAAGGTCAAACAGCTATGATGCAACAAGGTAACTGGACTCAAACTACTATTGATGGAATCAAGAAAAACTTGAAGATTGGTGTTTTACCAATGCCAATTAACAACGACAAAGCAGCGATGGATAAATTACCTGTAGGTGTTCCAAATAACTGGGTTGTAAATAAAAACTCTGCTAATAAGACTGAAGCTAAAAAGTTCTTAAACTGGATGGTAACTTCTAAAACAGGACAAAAGTACATCGTTGAAAAATTTAAGTTTATCCCTGCTTTAAAAACAATTAAAGGTACAAACTTAGGACCTATTGCAGACGATATCCAAAAGTACTCTGCAGCTGGTAAAACATTAACTTGGAACTGGTTTAAGTTCCCAGATGGTGCAACGAATGATTTTGGAGCTTCAATTCAAAAGTATATTGCTAAACAATCTAGTGCGACGCAAATGCTAAAAGAATTTGATGCTACTTGGAAAAGTAAATATAAGAAGTAATATTAAAAAGAAAGCTGATGAGTAGAATCATTAGCTTTCTTTTTTTTCTAATTATTTAAAATTTTTAGTTTTTAATTTAATATAGAAGATAAGGTGGTGACATATTGAAACGCGGAATTCGCTTTAAATTAATTATTTTTCTTTTAGCAGCTACGATCATTCCTTTTGGAATTTCAATCATATCTATTTACATTTATACAAAAAATTCTGTTGTGAATCGTTTTGTAAAAAATAATCATGTTTTAATCAACAAAAGTGGAAGTGATTTAAAAAACTATTTTGAGGAAATTAATAATATCCCTTTATCAATTTACACGAACCGTCCTTATTTAGAAGTATTAGAAAATGGAGCTACAGAGTTTATAGACAAAAATCAATTTGAGATCAACCGAAATCTACTAAACTTGTATTTTAACCGAAGAGAAATCGAACAAATGCACCTTTATATCGAACGGGGGAAAGATGATTTTTCTGTCTACAATGCAAAAGTGAGTGGACGAGGTAAGCTCTTGAACTTTAATGATTTCCCTATTTATAAGACATTAATGAAAGAAGAGCAATTTGTTGAAATTGAATCAACACATGACATTAAAAGTTATAATGATCTTTCTGATTTTCGAGTGAAACCTGCTAAAGAAGTCATATCATTTCATTATCGATTAATGAATGTAACGACGGATCAGTTATTAGGTTTTCTATCAATTGATGTTAGGTTAGATCGTATTAAAGAAATCTTTGATCGTATATATGATAAAAATCGCGAGCATTTGTATGTACTAGACGAAGAAGGAAATGTATTCTATTCCTCAAATGAAAAACGAATTGGGGAAAAGTTAACCAATTCTTGGTATAAGGAAATAAATAATACGAAAGTTGAGAAAGGTCAATATGACTTTGAAGGTAAGAACAAGCATTTCAAAGGAGTCTATGTATCAGATCAAGTTAAAGCAAGCGGAAAAACATGGACAATCATCAAGAGTATCCCATATACGAATCTTTACCAAGATGCCAATAAAATTTTAATCATAAATATAACAATTGGCGCTATTTCCGTCCTTTTTGTAACGGTACTTACGATTCTCGTTTCAGTCAAATTTACAAATCCAATACATACACTTATTCGGAACATAAAACGTATTGAAGAAGGAGAGTTAGCTGTTTCTTTTGATTCACTTGGTGATGATGAATTTGGAAAGCTAGGTCAACACTTTACTTCAATGATTGAGAAGATAAATGATTTATACATAAAGGAATATAAACTTCAAATAGAAAATAAAACGAATCAGCTTAAAGTACTACAGTCACAAATAAATCCACATTTTTTATACAACTCATTGCAGTCAATTGGTACTTTATCTTTGAAAAATGATGGAAAAAAAGTATATAAGCTTTTAACATCTCTTTCAAAAATTATGCGATATAGTATGAGAAATAATGAGGATTTTGTCAGTGTAGTAGATGAAATTAATCATATTAAAGATTATCTAGCTCTACAAAATGAAAGGTATGACGGGAAGTTTGAATATAATTTGACTATTGATGAACATTTATATTTTACGAGCATGCCGAAAATGACGTTACAACCACTTGTAGAAAATTATTTTAAGCACGGTTTTGAACGGAAACAAAAGTTTGGAAAGCTAGAAATTTCGATTCGTCAATTAGATCATGACATGATGTGCATAAAGTTAATTGATAACGGTGTTGGTGTAGATCAAAAAAAATTAGAAAAGATTCAATTTTCACTAATGAATCAGGAGAAATCTCAAAAGGAAAGTATCGGATTAAAGAATATTAATGACCGCATCCAATTATATTACGGCGAAAAAGGCAAGTTTTTTATTGAGAGTAAACAGCATGAGCACTTCATTGTCACAATTTATTTGCCACTACATGTAGATAGAGGAGCAATAGAAAATGAAAGTGTTAATTATTGATGATGAAACCCATGTAAGAGAAGGGATCAAATTATTAGCGAATTGGGATGAAATAAACATAACTGAAATATTCGAAGCTGAAAATGGAAGAATTGCTAAAGACATTATCATAAGTGAGCGTCCGCAAATCATCTTTACAGATATGATGATGCCTGAGTTAGATGGAAGAGAATTGTTAAAGTGGATTAAGTCAGAAAAATTTACGAGTAAAATCATTGTCGTAACTGGATATGAAGACTATCAATTTATGAGGGAAGCAATTCAAAATGGAGCTTCGGATTATTTATTAAAGCCAATCGATCCAGACACATTAAATGAGACGATTAGTAAAGTCGTTGAAGAATGGAAAAAAGAAGACCAGCAACGTAGAGAATCAATCAAACATACAAGGAAATTGGATGAAATATTACCTTTTTATCGAGACCAACAGTTAAGTAATGCTATTTTTGGAAATGAGTACGATGGAAAGTTACTAACGGGTGCTGAGAAATCAGCAATTACGTCTGTACATGTGTCCGTCATTAAATTAAGAAACTTAAAAGCATTTATCGGTATATGGTCTGAAGAACTGTGCTATTTTGCTATTTTAAATGTTGTAAATGAAATTCTTCAAAATAAGAATGTTGGTATTGCATTTAGAAATATTCACGCTAATCAAGAAATCTGTATTATTTATTGGGGGGAACGCGTTGAACAATTCAATAAACAGCTATCAGACATTTTAGTGACTGTTGTTCCTTTTCCATTTCATATTTCAAGCAGTGGACAGTATGAAGTAGAAACATTGCAGGATGCTTATTTAGAAGCAAAGCAGATTATTCATGAGTACAATTTACTTGAAATGATTGAATGTCCTGTATATTTAAAAGGTAACATTCAGGAACAAAAAGGATTAAATGCAATTGAATTATTAAAATTACTAGATAAAATGATGGAGAAAAGCGATATTTCATTTTTTGATGAAATCATAAATCGGATCGTGGATCATTTGAAGGAATTCAATTATTTCTCATATGCTCAATTAGAAAATTGGCATCAGGAATTCGAGTTATTTATAAATAGATGGGTAACAAAAAATTCAATCCAAACATTACATAAAATTAGTATTGATGCTTATTGGAATATTCGAGGACATTTCGAACTAAAAGATTTCCTACTAGCTCAAAGAGAAAGGGTTAGTTCTCTTTTATATCAATCAAGACAACCAGCCAAAGAACAAAACACAATAGAAGAAATTGCTTACTATATACAAAATCATTACTCAGAAGAAGTCTCTCTACAAGAGTTTTCTGAGAAATTTTACTTAAGTAGAGAATATATTTCGCGTAAGTTTAAACAAATTTACGGTGAAAATTTATCAGATTATATCGTACGAATTAGAATGAATAAAGCAAAAGAATTACTCAAATTTCCTCGCTTAAAAATATATGAAATAGCAGGAGAAATTGGATACCAGGACGATAAATACTTTCGGAAAATATTCAAAAAAATGGTAGGCATGACGCCTAATGAATATCGAAAAGAATTTGAAGGAAAAGAAAGAGAGATATTTTAAAAAAGTAAAAGCCTATTGTCTGTTTTTTGAAGAAAAAAGGACTAAAAGAGAAGTTGATTGAAGCGTAAGGTGCTCGAATCCTGTGGGAGTAACGGGAAGGTTGAGACCCCGCAGGGCAAACAAGGTAGGCATGCTAAAAGCACGACGTCCTGTCATAACGCTTGCAAGACCTACATCCTGTGGACCCGAGGCTCAAGCTTAGCCCCACGAAAAGTGAGCATCCTGAAGCGTAAATCAACGTTCTTTTTAATAGAGAAAAAATGAAGGGAAAATGGCTAATTATTTAGAACTAATTATAGTAGTCATAAAGTAGGTTTTTTGGAGGTTTGAACAATGGAACATACTGTAGAAAGAGTTTTTACGAAAGAAATATTACATAATGCTGCATCAGGCTTCGGAATCGAAGTAGATGAGAAGCCAGTTGGTGATTTTGAAAACTATATTTTTAAAGGTCATACAAAAGATGGAGTAGCTAGGGTATTGCGATTAACTCACTCCTCACATCGCCAAAAAGATGAAATTGAAGCTGAACTTACCTTTTTAAAATATGTAAGAGAAAATGGTGCAAATGCAGCGGGTTCTTTATTATCTTTAAGTGGGAAATTAGTAGAAGAGCATGTTGCTAGTGATGGAACTAGCTTTTATGCATCATTGTTTGAATGGGCTGATGGTAAATTAGTTGATCGAACAAACCCTAACGTTTGGAATGACGATTTAATGTTTAAATTAGGGAAAACTCTTGGTAAATTACATGCCTTAACTGTAAATTATCCAGTTACAAATGCAAGAGAATCATGGGATGAAGAAGCGTATCTTCAAGTGATGCTAAATCATGAAGAATTAGGTCCACATACAAAAGCGCTATTAGAAGAAATGAGTCAATATCCAAGACATTCAAATTCGTATGGATTAATCCATAGTGATTTACACTTTCATAATTTCTTTGTAAATGATGAAGGAGAAATTACTGCTTTCGACTTTGATGATTTACAATATAATTATTTTATTTCAGATATCGCGATTGTCCTTTACTATACTGCTTGGGGAAGCAAAAAGTCTTATGAAGAAAATTCTGCTTACGCTAAAAAACAATTAGCGATTCTTAGACAGGGCTATGAAACTGAATTTGTTTTAGAAGAAGAGTGGTATAATCGAATTCCTGCATTTTTAAAGTGCAGAGATCATGTTTTATATTATGTATTAAAAATGAAATATGAAGGCAAAGAAGAACATTCACAGAGAGTTAGTGAACTTTGTGAACAAATTCGTGAACGAATCGTTAATGGAAAAACGATTGTAGACTTAGGTTAATAAAAAAACTCGGAATCAGTTAATGGACTCCGAGTTTTTATTTATTTATAAATTGCTGGGGAAGCAAATTTAGAATCTATTTTGGAATTTATTACGAATCCATACAGCGACACCATTCATAACAATTAGCATAACAAGTAGGACGATGATTCCTGCAGCCGCAACTAGTTGGAATGCTTCTTGTGGACGTGAAGTCCAGTTGTAAATTTGAATTGGCATAACTGTGAATCCTGAGAAGATATCAGTTGGTACGAATGCAACATAAGAAAGGGCTCCAATAACTAATAGCGGTGCAGTTTCACCAATTGCACGTGAGAATGCTAATATACTTCCAGTTAAAATACCAGGTAATGCAGTTGGGAAGACAATGCGATATATCGTTTTCCATTTTGTACTACCTAATGCAAACGAAGCTTCACGTAATTGGTTAGGTACCGAACGAATCGCTTCTTGTGAAGAAACAACAATAACAGGAAGAATGACAAGTGACATTGTTAATCCACCAGCTAAGATACTGCGTTCAAATCCAAATAAACGAACAAAAACTGTTAATCCTAATAAACCGAATACGATAGATGGCACACCAGCTAAATTTGAAATATTTAATTGGATAAAACGAGTTAAAAAGTTTTTCTTTGCATATTCTTCTAAATAAATCGCCGTTCCCACACCTAAAATTAATGAAACTGGAATGACGACTGCCATTAACCACATCGTTCCATAAAGTGCAGCTTTAATACCTGCTCTTTCAGGTATACGAGAAGCAAAGTTTGTGAAGAAATCCGGTGTTATAAATGAAAATCCTTGGCTACCAATTCTGTATAGTAAAACTGCTAATACGAATAAGCCAAACATAGTAGATAAAAAGAATAATTGTGAGCTTATTTTATTTTTTACTAATCGGTTACCAATTTTAGCAGAAACTTTATTGTGATCTATGAAATTCATGATTATACCTCCTCTTTAAAACGTTTCGAGATAAAATGAGCAATTACGTTCATCACTAGTGTAAAGACGAATAATGTTGTACCTACTGCGTAAATACTGTAGTAACCAATCGAACCGTAACCTACATCACCTTGACTCACTTGAGCGATAAAAGCTGTCATAGTTTGTACAGCTTGTGTAGGGTCGAATGAAAGGATTGGATTTGCACCACCAGCTACTGATACGATCATTGTTTCACCAATTGCACGAGAAATACCAAGTACAAAAGATGCGATTACACCTGACATGGCTGCAGGTAAGACAACTTTTAAAGAAACTTCAAGCTTTGTTGAACCTAAGCCATATGCGCCTTCACGTAGTGAATTTGGAACAGCACTCATTGCATCCTCAGATAAAGAGGTAATCATAGGGATAATCATAATACCGATTACTAGACCTGGACTTAAAGCATTGTAAATACCTAACGTTGGAATGATTTCTTTTAAGATTGGTGTAACAAAAGTTAATGCAAAGAAACCATAAACAATAGTTGGTACGCCTGCTAATACCTCAAGAATTGGTTTAATTGTACGGCGTGTTTTATCTGAAGCATATTCACTTAAATAAATAGCTGACGTTAAACCAATTGGTACAGCGACAATCGTTGCAATAAGTGACGTTAATAAAGTACCTGATATAAGTGGTAAAATTCCATAATCTGGATCAGATAATGTTGGATGCCATTCTGTACTTGTTAAAAATTCAACGATCGATACTTTTTCAAAGAAGTGAATTGTTTCTGCAAGTAAGGTAAAAACAATACCAAATGTAGTAAAGATCGCGACAAGTGCACAAACTAAGAATAGCTTTGGCATTAATTTTTCTAAAATTGTATCCATTGAAACTTTTTTCTTTTTATTTGCAGCAATCGCTTGTTGAACAGGCGAAATCTTTTTTGTTTCTAACATTTTTAAAACCCCCTAATTTCAAGATTGAAAGAGGTAAGGCTTCATCCGGGTCCTTACCTCTCTTAAATTCAGTTAAAATTTAATTATTTTTTTGCAACTTCGTCTAACTTTTTAAGGTTATCTTCATATTTTTCATCTTCTAAAGGTACATAACCAACTTCTTCAGCTAATGTTGGTACGTTTTCGTTAGCGAATTTTAGGTAATCAATTACTTCTGCACGCTCTAAAGATTTTTTATTTACATATGTGAAGATCTCACGAGAAAGTGGTGCATAAGAACCGTCTTTAATTGTTTCTTCAGTTGGTTCAACAGCTTCACCAGTTTCAGGATTTACAACTGGTACAACTTTTAATTTATCTTTGTTTTCTTCATAGTAAGCATGACCGAAGAATCCAATTGCATTTTTCTCACCAGCAACGCCAGTAACAAGAACGTTATCATCTTCTGACATTTGAGTATCTTTACGAACATCACCTTTGTCTAAGATTGCTTCTTTAAAGTAGTCAAACGTTCCTGATTCAGTACCTGGGCTAAAGAATTTAATTTCTTCTTTTGGCCAAGCAGGGTTTACATCGTTCCATGTTTTTACTTTTGAATCTACTGCCCACATCTTAGCTAACTCTTCTACAGTTAATTTATCTACGAAATCATTATCCTTACTTACTACTACTGATAAACCATCGTAAGCTAATTCTAATTGGATATATTCAATATTATTTCCCTTTGCAATTGCAGCTTCTTCATCTTTAATTGGACGAGATGCATTACTTAAGTCAGTTTCACCTTTTGTAAATTTCTCAAATCCTCCACCAGTACCACTGATACCAACTGAAGCATGTACATCTGGTTGAGCTGCTGTATATTCTTCAGATACTGCTTCCATGATCGGAGCAACTGTTGACGAACCATCGATTAAGATATCTCCAGATAATTTTTTGCCTGAAGTGCTTTCAGTTTTATCTGTATTTCCACAAGCTGCTAATGAAAGAAGAGCTGCTGCTGATAATACTAGTAAAGGTTTTTTGATCAATTTCATTTTAAGTTTTCCCCCTAAAAGTGGTTGTTTGTTATTTCTTACATTTCCTACTATATTCCACAAAAGTTAACTAGCTTTTAACTGAACGTAAAGAATTTGTAAATGTATAATGAATGTCCCCCTTTTTATAAAAGAATTCATTACAATGACTTTAAAAATGAAATTATAGTTTATTCCAAAAAAATAATAGGGGTTGAAAAAGCGTGGAGCAGGTTGTCATCGTTCAGGAAAAAAATGAAATTGAAAGTGCGCTTTTGCAAAGTAACCAATTTGACCTGTATAAAATAAGTACCTATCCATATAAAGAGTTTAAAGAAGAGGTACATTTAGGGTTTTTAAAGGGATGTCTTATTTTAAAGAAAAGCCGTGTGTTAGATGAATTTATACCGATTATCTTAAGAATCCGTCGGATCACAAATGTTCCAATTATATTATTAGTAGAACAATATGATACTTTCGAAGCGGCAATTTGCATGGAGGCAGGTGCAGATGAATATGTTAAATATCCAATACATCCTAGAGATTTGTCAGCTAGAATTAAAGCCATTATGCGTAGGAGCTATCAAGATAAAGTAGAAGAGAAAGAAACTATTATACATGTTGGAAACATTTCTATTTATGTAAATCGAGAAGAAGTATATAGAAGTAAAAATAGAGTCGACATAAATGCTAGAGAATTTGCGATCTTAATCTATTTAGTGAAAAAAGCAGGGCGTATTGTGACTAGAGAAGAATTGATGGAGGTCATTTCGGTATATAAAAATAAAAGGCTGATTGATATTTATATCCATGGTTTACGATCTAAAATTGAAGAACTCCCGAATTTTCCTAAATATATAAGAACAATAAAAGGAAAAGGATATCGTTTTGAGCCTGTTTATTCTAATTAAATTGGTTCGTATAAAGCTAACTATTTTAGTAAAACCAGTAAAAAATGTTCCTATATATAGGGACATTTTTTTTTTGAAATTCACATTAACTTTACACTGTATTTAAATAAGGTAAACATTGTCAAATTATACTTAAAATTAGGAATTTATGTAATAAAATTAGGAAATGTGGTGTGAAATGGTGAAAAATGACGCAGTAAAAAACACTATAGTGAGATTCATTCAACGAGACCAAAACAAAAAAGATAATCGTAAAATAAAAGAAAAAATGCTTAGTTATTTTAGAAAAATAATTGTGAAAAAAGAAAAAGAACCAATTACAAAAATAGAAGAAGGAAGTAGTCGTAAAAAGAAGCTTATAGAGCGATTTACACTTCAGTCTCGTTTAGTCTTATTTACTGTTGTATTAATCACTTTATCTATGTCTGTCGTATCTTTGATTTCTTATCAAAAAGCCAAAGAAACAACTATTTCAACGATGAATAGCAGAATTGAGCGAGAAGCTTCTATTATGAAAGAAATCTCTCAAAGCCTTCAATATAGATACATTGGGGACGAGAAGGGATTTGAGAAGGCCATTAATAATGTTGTAAAGAATCAAATGGCTAATTTATCTCAAGATGGATTAAAAGCATCAGCGTTTTTTGTATCAGAAGAAACGAAAGAAGTGAAGCCATACAAAGCTAATTTACATAGCGACGTGAAAATACTTGATGAAGCAAAGAAAGAGATTCAAAAAAGTCAACATGGTGTAGGCCAAACAAATTTTCATGATGTTTCTTATACTTATGCGTTCGAAAAAATTAGTGAGCTAAAGGGATATTATGCAGTTGTAATTGATGATCGTTCGTTTATGTGGATGTTAGATGATATGAAAAAAATCTTTATGTTGTCAATTTTGATTAGTATTTTTGCTACAATCGTTATGACATACTTTGCAGTAAGAAGTATTATAAAGCCATTAGAAAAATTAAGGGATGTAATGAGGGTCGTTCGAACAGGAGATTTAACCATTGAAGTTGATACTCATTCAAATATTCCCGAAATCGTTTCATTAACAAAAAGCTTTAAAAGTATGATTGAACAAATGCGTCAAATGCTTTCGAATATAGATGCTACAACAGTTTCTTTAGTAACTACTAGTAAAGAGCTACAACATACAGCAAAGCATTCATTTCAATATACGAAGGCTTCTTTAGAGACAATGAATATTGTAAAAATGGGAGCGGAAGAAACTGCAGCTAGTTCGACTAATAATAGCAATATGTTTCTTCATATGAAAGACGAATCTTCTAGTGTGCTACAAACAATGGAAAAAGTAATGGATGCATCTAAGAATATGAACCATTCAGCAATAAAAGGCGAAGAAAATGTAGCTGAATTATTAAAATCATTCCAACAAATTCAACAAAAGTGTAAGCAAGTAGCCAGCACGATTCATGAGGTTTCTGGGTATAGTTCGCAAATTACAAAAGTGGTAACTTGGATTCGTTCCATTGCAGATCAAACGAAGTTATTAGCTTTAAATGCATCGATTGAAGCAGCGAGAGCAGGGGATGCTGGTAAAGGTTTTGCTGTTGTAGCACGTGAGGTTCAAAATCTCGCTAGCCAATGTTCAACTGCTACTGAGGATATTGCCGAATCAGTAACAAATATGAACAATATGATGTCAAATGCAACAAAGGAATTTAATCTGCTTGCAATTGATACGGAAAATAGTACAGAAACAGTTGAAACATCTCGATTAGCATTTAATTCTTTATTAACGACAATTACTGATATTAACTATAAAATTGAAAAAATGCATATGGAACTATCAAAATTAAAAGACACAATTCCCTTAATGGAAGAAACAACATTACATTTCGGTTCAATTTCACAACAAACATTAGCAAGTGCTGAAGAGATGTTGAATACTTCAGATGAGCAAATGAAACGAATGCAATTAACCTTTAATAATAGTCAGCAGTTAAATACAGTTGCACTTTCACTTACGGCATTAACAAAGAAGTTTATTGTTAAATAAGAGGCTATTATATTAACTTAAATAAAACTAGGTAGATCCTAATGCAGGAACTACCTAGTTTTTGTATGAATATTTATTATTCCGCGTGGTGTAACATATATGTGTAAGTTGAGTTATAAATATGTTCTAAATCTGCATCTGTCATAAATACTAAATCCTCAGATGAAAGCCCTCTCGCTTGCTCTAAAAATCGAACCATGTTTTTACGCTCTTCTCTACTCATTGTCAACACTCCTTATTATTTTGATGTTTCTGTTTTCCACTCTGTATTAATACAGTG